>MHZN01000152.1:0-1358 GCA_001830395.1 Pseudomonadales bacterium RIFCSPLOWO2_12_59_9
GCTCGGCGACCAGGGCGTCGATGCGGTGTTTGGCGTGATCTATCCGCCGCAGGTGGCGCTGGTCGGTGTCGGCCGCCTCGCCGAACGGCCCTGGGTACACGACGGACAGCTGTGCGTGATGCCCAGCGCCCAGTTCAGCCTGGCCGCCGATCACCGCGCCAGCGACGGCCATTATGGCGCGCGTTTTCTCGCCGAAGTCCGCCACCTGCTACAAACCCCGGCCAACCTCTGAGGAACCCCTATGGACCCGGCAAAAATCCGCAGTGAAGTGTTTGCCGCCCTGCGCGGTATCGCCCCCGAAGTCGAACCCCAGACCCTGCGCGGCGACCGCCTGCTGCGCGACGAGGTGGACCTCGACTCAATGGACTGGCTGCGCTTTCTCAGCGCCTTGCACCAGCGACTGGGCGTCAACATCCCGGAAACCGACTACCAGCAACTCAGCACCCTGGATGCCCTGCTCAGCTATTTGCAGCAACGGCCCGAGCTGCAATAAACCACCCTGCGGCATGCAGCGCAGACCGCTAACAACCAGACAACCAGACAACCGGCGTAAGTCGGGACTGCTTTGAGCGACCACGCCACGGCAATTCAGGCTGCCGAGACGGTGCTTATCATTCGGGGAAGGCGGGTGGCGCGGACGGTTCTTTTTCCGGGATTTCGGTCATGGTGGCTTCGGTAAGCAGCAGAATGCTGGCCACTGACACGGCGTTTTCCAAGGCAATCCGCACGACCTTGGTCGGGTCAATGATACCGGCCTCATACATGTCCACGTAGCAATTGGCGGCGGCATCAAAGCCAATGTTTCCAGGCTCGGCGAGCATACGGGCCACCACCACCCCGGCATCCACCGCCGAGTTTTCCGCGATCACCCGGGCGGGCGCCTCCAACGCGCGGCGAAGAATTTGCAGCCCGGTTTTGAAGTCCCCTTCATTGGTCAGTTCCTCGGCGGCGATGCTCGGCACGGCCTTGAGCAGTGCCAGCCCGCCACCGGGCACTATGCCCTCGGCAATTGCCGCCCGGGTCGCCGAAATCGCATCGTCCAGGGCATCCTTGCGCGCCTTCATCTCGGCCTCGGAAGGCCCCCCGACGCGGATCACCGCCACGCC
Source organism: Pseudomonadales bacterium RIFCSPLOWO2_12_59_9 (assembly GCA_001830395.1). Taxonomy (GTDB): domain Bacteria; phylum Pseudomonadota; class Gammaproteobacteria; order Pseudomonadales; family Pseudomonadaceae; genus Aquipseudomonas. The sequence continues at coordinate 1,107 of MHZN01000152.1, forward strand.
GCCGGACAGCCTGGCCAAGCGTTCTTGAAGCTTTTCACGGTCATAGTCGCTGGTCGTGCTGCTCATTTGCTGGCGCAGCTGTTGCAGCCGCGCCTCAATGGCCTGCCGCGCGCCCAGACCACCAATCAGCGCCGTGCTGTCCTTTTGCACCACCACACGATGAGCCTGCCCCAACTGGCTAAGCTGCACCTGCTCCAGCTCAATCCCCAGTTCGCTGGAAACCAGCGTCCCACCGGTGAGCACGGCAATGTC
>MHZN01000152.1:1440-3734 GCA_001830395.1 Pseudomonadales bacterium RIFCSPLOWO2_12_59_9
ACCAGGGTGGTGAGGGCCTCGCCCTCTATGTCGTCGGCGATCACCACCAGTGGCCGGCCACTTTTGGCGATCATCTCCAGCAGTGGCAGCAGGTCTTTCAGCACGCCAAGCTTATGGTCGCAGAGCAGCAGGTAGGCATCCTCCAACTCCACCTGCATTTTCTCCGCATCGGTGACGAAATAGGGCGAGACGTAGCCACGCTCAAAGCGCATGCCCTCCATCACTTCGAGCACCGTTTCGGTGGTCTTGGACTCCTCGACACTGACCACCCCATCAACGCCGACTTTCTCCAGGGCATCCGCCACCAGCTGGCCGATGAAGGCATCGTTATGGGCCGACAGCGTGGCCACCTGGGCTTTTTCTTTGGGCGTGCGCACCGGACGCGACTGGGCGACCAGCGACTGCATCACCAGCAACAAGCCACGGTCCAGGCCGCGTTTCAAGTCGATCGCGCTGGCACCGGCGACCACGTTGCGTATGCCATCCGACAAAATCGCATGGGCCAGCACAGTGGCGGTGCTGGTGCCGTCCCCCACAGCATCGCCGGTCCGCTCGGCGGCCTGACGCAGCATCCGGGCCCCCAGGTTCTCCTCGGGGTCTTGCAAGTCAACCCGCTTGGCAATGGTCACGCCGTCGTTGCAGACGGTCGGATTGCCCCATTTGTTCTGGATCAACACCGACTTCGACTTGGGCCCGAGGGTCACGCGAATGGCGTCCGCCAATTGCGTGGCCCCACAGAGGATTTTTTCCCGCGCGGCTGCGCGAAAGGAGATTTTACTGTGCGCCATCGCCATGCTCTCCGGGAGGATTCAATCACCGACCTGTCCTCATAGCCTCCCTGAACCGGCTCGCAGGGCTTTGACTTTTATCAACAAAGGTCACTGTCGCTGAGCATTCCCGCAGATGTGCCGCGCCTGATCCGCCGCCAATGCGCACCAGGGCCAAGCTGTCGCGCTAAAAAATCGAATCACGCCCGGATTGCAGCTGAATATCCCCTTGCTTTGATTTTCGTCAAACACGGACCGGGATCTGGGGCTTCAATCACTAGATGCCATTCATTGACGAGTCGCGGCCATGAAAAACTTTCACTGGGAATATGCCTACCTCGCATTCGCGTTCATGGCCCTGCTCCTGCTGCTCCGGATGCAGTCCAACCTCACTGTCATTGAGCCGATTCCCTACAGCCAGTTCCTCCAATTGCTCGACGCGCACAAGCTCGCGGAGCTGAAAGTTGAGCGCGAGCAAATTACCGGGGTGTTGCAAGAGCCAATCAACGGCCACAACCAATTCTCCACTGTCCGTGTCGACACGCCGTTGGCCGGCGAGCTGGCCAGGGCCGAGGTCAGCTTCTCCGGGGTGCCAGAAAACACCTTTGGCAGCGCGTTACTGGGCTGGCTTATGCCGCTGATGCTGGTGCTGTTCGGCTGGCAACTGCTCATGCGCTCAATGGCGGGAAAACACGGCATCGGGGACGTGATGGGGGTCGGTAAATCGCGGGCAAAAGTATTTGTCCAGCGTGACACCGGCGTGACCTTCGCCGATGTGGCGGGGATTGACGAGGCCAAGGCGGAACTGGTCGAAGTGGTTTCTTTTTTAAAGGACAAGGCCAAATACACCCGGCTGGGGGCCCATATCCCCAAAGGGATTCTCTTGGTTGGTCCCCCCGGAACCGGCAAGACCTTGATCGCCAAGGCCGTGGCGGGCGAAGCCGGGGTTGCGTTTTTCTCGATCTCCGGCTCGGAGTTCGTCGAAATGTTCGTCGGGGTGGGCGCGGCCAGGGTCCGCGACCTGTTCGAACAAGCCCGCTCGGCCGCGCCCTGCATCATCTTCATCGATGAGCTCGACGCCTTGGGCAAAATGCGTGGCATCGGGGCCTTTGGCGGCAACGATGAGAAAGAGCAAACCCTCAATCAACTGCTGGCCGAACTGGATGGCTTCGATCCGCGTGAAGGGGTGGTCTTGCTGGCAGCCACCAACCGTCCAGAAATTCTCGACCCGGCCCTGTTGCGAGCGGGTCGCTTCGACCGGCAGATCATCATCGACCGGCCGGACCGCAAAGGCCGTTGCGAGATTCTCAAGGTGCACCTGAGCAAGGTTACGATTGACCCCGCAGTGGACTGCGAACGCATTGCCGATATCACCACCGGCTTTACCGGGGCCGACCTGGCGAACCTGGTCAACGAGGCGGCTATCGTGGCAACCCGACGCGGTGCGCAGATGGTCACCCTGGACGACTTTACCGCTGCCGTGGAGCGGATCGTGGCCGGCGTGGAGCGCAAAAGCAGCCTGCTGCT
>MHZN01000152.1:3783-5839 GCA_001830395.1 Pseudomonadales bacterium RIFCSPLOWO2_12_59_9
GCTGCCGCGACCCTTCCCGCAATGGACCCGGTGCACAAGGTTTCAATCGTGCCCCGCACTATCGGGGCGCTGGGCTACACCTTGCAACGGCCCAATGCCGATCACTTTCTGATCAGCTTGCAGATTTTGCAAGACCGCATGACCGTGTTGCTGGCCGGGCGCGCCGCCGAGTTCATCACCTACGGCCAAATATCCACCGGGGCCGCCGACGACCTGGCCAAGGCCACCGACATTGCCCGCCAGCTGGTCACCCGCTTCGGCATGAGCGAGACGCTCGGGCAAGCCGTGCTTGAGCATCACACCCCGAGTTATCTGGGCGAAAACCTGCTGGCCGCGCACGCTAAGGACTATTCCGAGAGCACCGCCCGGGAAATCGACCTGGCGATCCGAGCGCTGCTCGCCGAAGCCTACAGCCGAGCCAAGGCATTGCTGGAGCAACGCCGGGCTGATCTGGACGCCGGAGCCAAACTGCTGTTTGAGAAAGAAACGCTCACCCCCGAGGAGTTCCCCCAGCTGAAGTCGCTCAGCCTGGACGTTGTTGCCTGGTCGGCTGTTGAGCCCAAACCCAGCAAAATCTGAACAGCCTCCGCGAATACGGCATGCTGCTCGAAGAACTGCTGAAAAGGCTGCTGGGGGTGCTCTAAGCAAACTGCAGAATGTAAAAAGCCGCGACCCGGCAGGGGCTCCCAGTCAGGTCGCGGCATGGCAGGTCCGCAAAGGCCTATGTGCGGCGATCAGCCAAGGTCGAAGCGATCCAGGTTCATCACCTTGTGCCAGGCGGCGACGAAGTCATGCACGAACGCCGCCTGCGCGTCGCGGCTGCCATAGGCTTCCGCGAGCGCCCGCAGTTGGGAGTTCGAACCAAAGACCAGATCAACGACGGTAGCGGTCCATTTGAGGTCTCCCGTGGCCCGATCGTGCCCTTCCAGCACGTCTGCCGCACTGGCGGACCTGTGCCACTGGGTACCCATGTCGAGCAGGTTGACGAAAAAGTCGTTGCTCAGGGTCTCCGGCCGCTGGCTGAAGACGCCATGCTGGCTCTGCCCGACATTGGCATTCAGCGCCCGCAGGCCGCCAATTAGCACGGTCATTTCGGGGGCAGTCAGGGTCAGCAACTGGGCCTTATCGATCAGCAACTTGGCCACCGCACCTTCCAGCCCCGGGTGGGCATAGTTGCGAAAACCATCGGCCTTGGGCTCCAGCACGGCGAACGAGTCAACGTCGGTCTGCTCCTGCGTTGCATCCATGCGCCCTGGAGTGAAGGGCACCGTCACCGGCACGCCAGCCTTGTTCGCGGCAGCTTCCACCGCGGCGCAGCCGCCCAGCACGATCAGGTCGGCCAGCGAGACTTGCTTGCCGCCGGCGGCCGAGGCATTGAAGCCCTGCTGGATCGCCTCCAGCGCCGCCAGCACCTTGGCCAGTGCGGCCGGTTGGTTGACCGGCCAATCTTTCTGCGGCGCCAGGCGAATGCGGGCGCCGTTGGCCCCGCCACGTTTGTCGCTGCCACGGAAGGTGGACGCCGAGGCCCAGGCGGTGCTGACCAGTTGGGCAATCGACAGGCCGCTGGCGAGCAGCTTGGCCTTGAGGGCCGCGATGTCTTGGGCATCGATCAGTGGATGGTTAACAGCGGGAATCGGGTCCTGCCAGATCAGCTCCTCCTGCGGCACCAGCGGGCCCAGGTAACGAGCCAGCGGGCCCATGTCGCGGTGGGTCAGCTTGAACCAGGCGCGGGCGAAGGCGTCGGCGAAGGCTTGCGGATCCTGATGGAAACGCCGCGAGATCTTCTCGTAGGCCGGGTCCAGACGCAGCGACAGGTCGGCGGTGGTCATCATCGGCGGGTGTTTCTTCGACGGATCGTGGGCGTCGGGAATCATATGTTCCGGCTTGACGTCCTTGGCCACCCACTGATGAGCTCCGGCCGGGCTCTTGGTCAGCTCCCACTCGTAGCCCAGCAGCATGTCAAAGTAGCCCATGTCCCATTGGGTCGGGTTGGGTTTCCAGGCGCCCTCGATACCGCTGGTGGTGGTGTGCACGCCCTTGCCGGTGCCCAGCTTAT
>MHZN01000153.1 GCA_001830395.1 Pseudomonadales bacterium RIFCSPLOWO2_12_59_9
CCATGTACAGCGCGAAAAACAGCGGCCGCAACACCTACACCTTCCACGATGGCGGCGAGTATTGAGGCGGCCAGGGCCTGTTATTGATCTCGTTTAAATGCCAAGGCCCCGAATAAACGGGGCCTTGGCATTTACCGCAGCGGTCGTTGAGCCGAGTTAGCGGCTGGCTTTGCGGCGCATCGCGGCCGGGGTAAAGCCGCCATCACCGGGGGATGGCTGGCTGAAATCGACCGAGCCGCGCTCCTCGCTGTCCAGGCCTTGCACGCTGTAGGTGTGCGCCTGCAGATCGTGATAGGTATCCAGGGCGCTCCAGGTGGTCGGCAGCTCGTAGTAGTTTTTCAGGTAGGCCTGCGACACCCGCCACAGTTCGCCACGACCGTCGTACTGATCGACCACCGCCGCGCCCCAGCTGTCTTCATCGAGGTAGAGCACACGCTTGGAATAGACGTGACGCATACCCGCTTTCAAGGTGCCCTCGACCACCCAGACCCGATGCAACTCGTAGCGGGTGTAATCGGGGTTGATATGGCCGGGGGTCAGCAGCTCGTCATACTTCACCTCGGGGTTGCCGATGCGGTAGTTGTTGTAGGGAATATAGATCTCTTTTTTGCCCAGCAGCTTCCAGTTGTAGCGGTCCGGTGAGCCGTTGAACATATCGGTGTCATCCACGGTGCGCAGGCCATCCACCGCCTCGACCGGGGTTTCATAGGCGACCGTTGGCGCGCGCCGTACCCGCCGCTGCCCGGCGTTGTAAGCCCAGGCCTGACGCGGTTCTTTGACTTGGTCGAGGGTCTCATGGACCAGCAATCCACCACCGGCCAGGCGCGCCGGCGAGGTGTTAAAGCCCATGTAATCAAACAGGGTGTTGTTTAAGCTGGCGTAGTTCCCCGTGGGGTCGTAGAAGTGAAACAGCGCTTCATCCTGGGAGGTAACGATGGATTTATTGCCATTTTTCTGTACCCCGGCTTCGCTGGAGCGGCGCACCAAGTAGGTGCCGCGGTAACGGGCGATGTGGTTCCACAAGGCTTCGACACCGCTTTGCGGAAGAGGGAAAGGCGTGCCGCCATAGGCGTCGCTGAAGCCGTTACCGCCCTCCAGCAACTTGGCACTGGTGGCGTTGGCGAAGGTGTTGTCGTACACCCATTGTGGCGCCGCACCGCTGCGGTGAGTGGCGTACACCGGAATGCGGAAAGTCGCTGGATAGGTGCTAAGCAAACCGATTTGCCCAGGGGTCAGATGCGCCGTGTACTGCTGCATATTGGCTTTGCTGATGGTGAATAACGGCTGGTCGGCGGCAAAAGGGTCCGGCTGATGGCTGCCCGGGCCTTGATAGTCCGCTGGCGGTTTGCTCAGCCCACCGGTCCAGGCCGGGATACTGCCGTCGGCATTGGCGGCTTTTTCTGCACCGAGCGGGGTAAGGGTTGTTTTCAGCACACCGGCCTGGGCGGCCGACACGGCGGCCTGAGTTTGGCTTGCTGCGAAGCTGACGGAAATGGCCAGGGCCAGCAGGGAAAGAGTCTTGGTCATGCAATAAATCTCCATAAGCGCAGTGCCCTGGCCCGCTCGCGCCGGCCAGGGCTGCGGCATCAGAATGCGTACTTACCGGTCAACGAGACAAAGTCGCGATCAGAGAGGCCGTTAATCCCCAGGTAGTCGGTATAGGCCAGGCCCACTTCAAAGCTGTTCAGGTAGCTGGCGTCCATCCCCAGGGTGTAAGCCTTGCTGCCTTCACTGAAATTCCCGGTTAGATCCGAGTTGCCCTTGAAGTCATTCTGATAGGCGACATAGGGCGAGAGCTTGATTCCGGCATAGACGTTGTTCCAGCTGCCACCCAGCAACACAGTGGCGCCGTAACTGTCGGCGGTGATCTGATTGCCCTTGCTGTTGTCGCCGCTGTAGGCCTTGTCGCGGGTGCTGACCAGTTTGCGTTGCTGGTACTCGCTGCCGTTGAAGCCGATGTATTTCAGGCTATCGCCACGGATGTGCTGGGAGGCCACTTCGGCCACCCCGAACAACGAGTCGAAGCTCAGCAGCGGGCCGAAGTTGTAGATGCTCGACAGTGAGGTGTTGAACATTTCGACCCGCCGATAGTTCTCAAATACCCCGGCCCGGCACAGCTGCTTGCCCGACACCAGGGCGCAGGCCTGGTCGCCGGCCACATTCGAGTCGTAGATATTGGTCGTGCCGAGCACGCCCTGACCGAGAATATCGGCCAGCAGATCATCAGTGGCGGCGATGCTGATTGGCGCGTTCGGCCGGTAAGACAGCTCACCGGAGACCGAAGCGCTACCCGCCGTGGTGTTAAAGCTCAGGCCGTACATCTGCACGTCTTCGACATAATCGCGGCGTGCCATGGCGTTGCCGGCCATGTCCAAGGTCGCCAGACCATACTCGGCCCCCGCCGCCCCAAGGCCTGCGGCAATCGCGCCGAGGGTGGCGATATCGACACCTTGGTAGCCGTTCAGGTCGATGGCGACCGTCGGTTCCTTGGCGTGATAGTTGACGAAGTAAAAGCCGAACTCGGTGGCATTCAACTCTTCGGCAATGTAGTGGAAGGCCGCGCCCCACTGACCACTGTCGTGGGCGGCAAGGTCTTGACCAATATTGGCCACTTTGAACGTGCCGGTAGTCGGCGATAAATATGAGTTCGGCCCCGAGGGGCCATTGCCGACCAGGCCAAATTGCGCCGCCAACGGATAGAACTGCATCAACTGGGCTAACTGCGGATCATCATTCACTGTGTAGGCGGCATTTCCGCCTGGCCCAAACAGATCGGTGGTGCCGTAATAGCTGCCCACCGCATCCAGGGTGGTTTCCTTCCAGTTCCACTGGTAATAGGCATCCATCGACAGGTTGTCGGTCAGACCGAGGTTAAAGCTCAGGGCCTGCAGCGGCACCAAGACCTCTTTTAACTCCGAACCCGGGATATGGAACTTGGCCGCGTCCAGCGGGTTGGTGGTGTTGATGCCGCCGCGATAGAACACCCCCTCGCCCCAGTTGAATACCTGGTTACCGGCCTTGGCGCTCAGCGGGTGATCGAGCACATCCCAATTGCCGAATACATAGGCATCGAGAATCTCGGCATTGCTGGCCGCATCGCGGGTGTCCTGGGTGAAATGATTATCCTGCGGGAAGGCCTGACTGGGCCGCTCGACACCGCCGGTGGTGGCGTAGTAATCGTTATGCTGGTCCATGATCTGGGTGTCATAGGCCGCCGTGCCGCGCACAAAGGCACCGTAGTTTTCATAGTTGAGCAGCAGCTCCGAGGTCACCTTGAACACCTCGGAAACCTGACCGGTGTCGAAGTTGCGGTTGCCGTCATCGGTGTTGATGTCGGAGACATCATCCCGCCCGCTGACTCGCCACACGCTGCCGTAGGACAGGGTGGTATCCAGGGAGCCGCTGATTTGATCATCGGCCAGGCTGATATCGACTGCCTGCGCAGCGCCCGCCACCAACAGGGCTAACAGCCCTATGGCCGCGCCGGCTTGCAGAGGGCGAAAACACAAGGGTATAGAACGAACATGCACACTCATCGCGGCTTACCTTTCTTAACGACCAAGATCTGGCCAGCGCTGGCGGCCGGCCTATTGTTGTTATCTCTCGGCTGCAGCGCTCGGCATGGCTCGCGTTAACGAGCAATATCGACCGCGGCAGATACGGCAAAACTGTCCTTGCCTTGCTCGGGACGCCATGGAGCAACAGCGCCGCCGACAAAATGGCACGATAGTACAAAGACAGTAACCGATTGTTACGAACCTGCAGAGCCGGCGTCAACCCTGAATTGACTTATGTCATCAAATAGCCGACCGCCTCGGCCGCGCCAGAATGCAAAACGCCAGCTCGAGGCTGGCGTTTTGCATTCTGGCGCGGGGCTTAACGCGGCACAGCAGGCGGCTTCACAAACTTCGGCCCACGGCCTTTGCTGGCATCCAGCCGCGCCTTGCTGGCTTCCTTGTTGCGCTGCATGGCGGCGGCTTTGGCCTCCTCGCGCTTGTCCCACGGATTGCCGGTGGCCTCGGTGGCCCGCGGTGGCAAGCCGGTGTGCTGGGTCAACATCGGCTTGCCGACTTTAGGGCTGCCGGCCGGGGTGGAGTTCTTCCGGCGGGCACTTTGGTAGCCTTCGGTGGCCGGCTGATGCAGCGGGATCAGCTGGTTCTTGCCCGGCCCGATCAAATCGGCACGGCCCATGCGGGTCAGGGCTTCGCGCAGCATTGGCCAGCCTTTCGGGTCGTGGTAGCGCAAGAAGGCATTGTGCAGGCGACGCTGCTCCTCACTCTTGACGATTTCGACGTTATCGCTCTTGTAAGTGACCTTGCGCAGCGGGTTTTTGCCCGAGTGGTACATGGCGGTGGCGGTGGCCATCGGCGAGGGATAGAAGGCCTGCACCTGATCGGCACGGAAACCGCTGCTTTTGAGCCACAGCGCCAGGTTCATCATGTCTTCATCGGTGGTGCCGGGGTGGGCGGCAATAAAGTACGGAATCAGGTACTGCTCCTTGCCCGCCTCCTTGCTGTACTTCTCGAACATCCGCTTGAACTTGTCATAGCTGCCGATGCCCGGCTTCATCATCTTGGTCAGCGGGCCTTCTTCGGTGTGCTCCGGGGCGATCTTCAGATAGCCACCGACGTGGTGGGTGACCAGCTCCTTGACGTACTCCGGCGACTCGACCGCCAGGTCATAACGCAGCCCCGAGGCGATCAGAATCTTCTTCACCCCCGGCAACGCACGGGCGCTGCGGTACAGCTGGATCAAGGCGGAGTGATCGGTATTCAGGTTCTCGCAGATCCCGGGGAACACGCAGGACGGCTTGCGGCAGGCCGACTCGATTGCCGGGCTCTTGCAGGCGATGCGGTACATGTTGGCGGTCGGCCCGCCTAGGTCGGAAATCACCCCGGTGAAACCCGGTACCTTGTCGCGGATCTCTTCAATCTCGCGAATGATCGACTCTTCCGAGCGGTTCTGGATGATCCGCCCTTCGTGCTCGGTGATCGAGCAGAAGGTACAGCCGCCGAAGCAGCCGCGCATGATATTCACCGAGAAACGGATCATTTCGTAGGCCGGGATTTTCTCCTTGCCATAGGACGGGTGCGGAATGCGCGCGTAGGGCATGCCGAACACATAGTCCATCTCTTCGGTGGTCATGGGGATCGGCGGCGGGGTGAACCAGACGTCCACATCGGCATGCTTTTGCACCAGGGCGCGGGCGTTGCCCGGGTTGGTCTCCAAGTGCAACACGCGGTTGGCGTGAGCATAGAGCACCGAGTCGCCACGGACTTTCTCGAACGACGGCAGGCGAATCACGGTCTTGTCGCGAG
>MHZN01000154.1:0-5233 GCA_001830395.1 Pseudomonadales bacterium RIFCSPLOWO2_12_59_9
AGGGTGACGTTCATAAGCCTTGGCTCCGAGCCGTCGGGACAACTGTGGTCGCCATCAATCTATTCCCAACTCTGACCATAAGGCATCGACGCGCTGTTTGACCGCCTCGTCCTGGACTATCACCCGGCCCCATTCACGCGGGGTTTCGCCCGGCCATTTGTGGGTGGCGTCCAGGCCCATCTTGCTGCCCAGGCCCGACACCGGCGAGGCGAAATCCAGGTAGTCGATCGGCGTGTTGTCGATCAACACCGTGTCACGCTTGGGGTCCATGCGGGTGGTAATGGCCCAGATCACATCGTTCCAGTCCCGCGCATTGATGTCGTCGTCGGTGACTATGACGAACTTGGTGTACATGAACTGTCGCAAAAACGACCAGACACCGAGCATTACGCGCTTGGCGTGGCCGGGATACTGCTTCTTGATGGTGACCACCGCCATGCGGTACGAGCAACCTTCCGGCGGCAGGTAGAAGTCGGTGATTTCCGGGAACTGCTTTTGCAGAATAGGTACGAACACCTCGTTCAGGGCCACGCCGAGAATCGCCGGTTCATCCGGTGGCCGGCCGGTGTAGGTACTGTGGTAGATAGGTTTCTGCCGGCGGGTGATGCGCTCGACGGTAAACACCGGGAAGCTGTCCACTTCGTTGTAGTAACCGGTGTGGTCACCATAGGGGCCTTCGTTGGCCATCTCGCCGGGGTGGATCACCCCTTCCAGCACTATCTCGGCGCTCGCCGGCACTTGCAGGTCGCTGCCACGGGCCTTGATCAGCTCGGTGCGATGGCCACGCAACAAGCCGGCGAAGGCATATTCGGACAGGGTGTCGGGCACCGGCGTCACCGCGCCGAGAATGGTCGCAGGGTCGGCGCCAAGTGCCACGCACACCGGATAGGGACGGTCCGGGTACTTCTGGCACCACTCGCGATAATCCAAGGCGCCGCCACGGTGGCTGAGCCAGCGCATGATCACCTTGTTGCGCCCTATCACCTGCTGGCGATAGATGCCCAGGTTCTGCCGCTCTTTATTCGGCCCCTTGGTGATGGTCAGACCCCAGGTAATCAGCGGACCAACATCGCCCGGCCAGCAGGTTTGCACCGGCAGCTTGGTCAGGTCGACGTCTTCACCTTCTTCGATTACTTCCTGGCAAGGCGCGTCCTTGACCACCTTGGGTGCCATGGCCAGCACCTTGCGAAAGATCGGCAGCTTAGACCAGGCGTCTTTAAAGCCCTTGGGCGGCTCCGGTTCTTTCAAAAAGGCCAGCAGCTTGCCGATCTCGCGCAGTTCACTGACCTCTTCGGCGCCCATACCCAGAGCCACCCGTTTCGGCGTGCCGAACAGGTTGCCGAGCACCGGCATGTCAAAACCCGTGGGGTTTTCGAACAGCAGCGCCGGGCCTTGCTTGCGCAAGGTGCGGTCGCAGATTTCGGTCATCTCCAACACGGGAGAAACCGGCGTTTGGATGCGCTTGAGTTCGCCGCGCTGTTCCAGCCCACGGATAAAGTCGCGAAGGTCGCGATACTGCATGCTTGAGCCTCATCTGCGGCAAAACTGTCGGAGCCAAAGTTTAGCGCCGAACAGGGTTATTCCGAAATTTCAATCAATCGCAGACAAACAAAAGCCGGGTTTCCCCGGCCTTAGTTTGTGTCATACGGCAATTCAAGATCGTAGCGAGCGAAGGTCAGCCATTTTTAACGCAGCATCACCTAAGCGCAGTAGATCGTCTTACTTGCGCTTCATCAGCTGGAAGAACTCTTCGTTAGTCTTGGTCGAACGCAACTTGTCCAAGAGGAACTCGATGGCGGCAATTTCATCCATCGGATGCAGCAGTTTGCGCAGAATCCACATGCGCGACAGCTCTTCCTCGCCCGTCAGCAACTCTTCACGGCGGGTGCCGGACTTGTTGATGTTGATGGCAGGGAACACGCGCTTCTCGGAAACCCGGCGATCGAGGATCAGCTCCATGTTACCGGTGCCTTTGAACTCTTCGTAGATCACTTCGTCCATCTTCGAGCCGGTTTCCACCAGCGCGGTGGCGATGATGGTCAGCGAGCCGCCTTCTTCGATGTTCCGTGCGGCGCCGAAGAAACGTTTCGGTTTCTCCAGGGCGTGGGCGTCGATACCACCGGTGAGCACCTTGCCGGAGCTTGGAATCACGGTGTTATAGGCGCGGGCCAAACGGGTGATGGAGTCGAGCAGGATGACCACGTCTTTCTTGTGCTCGACCAGGCGCTTGGCCTTCTCGATGACCATCTCGGCCACTTGCACGTGCCGGCTCGGCGGCTCGTCGAAAGTCGAAGCCACCACTTCGCCGCGCACGGTGCGCTGCATTTCGGTCACTTCTTCCGGGCGCTCATCGATCAACAGCACGATCAGATGAACTTCCGGGTTGTTACGGGTGATGTTGGCCGCGATGTTCTGCAGCATGATGGTCTTACCGGCTTTCGGAGGCGCGACGATCAGGCCGCGCTGGCCTTTACCGATCGGCGCACAGAGGTCGATCACCCGACCGGTCAAGTCTTCGGTAGAGCCGTTACCGGCTTCCATCTTCATCCGCACCGTGGGGAACAACGGCGTCAGGTTTTCGAACAAAATCTTGTTTTTGGCGTTTTCCGGACGGTCGTAGTTGATCGTGTCGACCTTGAGCAGAGCGAAATAACGCTCACCTTCTTTGGGCGGACGGATCTTGCCGACTATGGTGTCGCCGGTACGCAGGTTGAAGCGACGGATCTGGCTCGGCGAGACGTAAATATCGTCTGGGCCGGCGAGATAGGAAGAGTCCGCGGAGCGCAGAAAGCCGAAACCGTCCTGGAGAATTTCCAACACGCCATCACCGGAGATTTCATCGCCGCCGCGTGCGTGCTTCTTCAACAGGGAGAAAATAATGTCCTGCTTGCGCGAACGGGCCATATTTTCGATGCCCATCTGTTCGGCCATGTCGAGCAGATCGGTAATGGGTTTTTGCTTGAGTTCAGTCAGATTCATAGGAATGACGTATTCATGAAAGAGGGAGGTAAGCACTTGGCTTAAGAGGCCGCGTCGCGAGAAAGGCGACAGGAACACTGCACTTATTCGGTGAACTTAGGTGAATAAGAATGGAGTGGCGACGGCTGGTAGAGGGCAACGGAGAAACCGTTGCGAGCCGAATGTAACACCGGCTTTTCGAGGCGTCTAGCCTCAAGCATAAAAAACCCCGCAATCTGCGGGGCTTTACAACAACAATCTGAAGGGCCGCAGGCGTCGCTCAGCAACGCCGCAGGATCAGATATTGCTGTCGAGGAACGCGGCCAATTGCGACTTGGACAGCGCGCCAACCTTGGTCGCTTCGACGTTGCCATCTTTGAACAACATCAGGGTCGGAATACCGCGCACGCCGTATTTTGGCGGGGTGTCTTGGTTTTCGTCGATGTTCAGTTTGCACACTTTCAACTTACCTTGGTAAGTCTGGGCGATCTCTTCGAGTACCGGTGCAATCATCTTGCACGGGCCACACCATTCGGCCCAATAGTCGACCAGCACCGCGCCCTCGGCTTTGAGCACGTCTTGCTCAAAACTGGCGTCGGTGACATTGGTGATGAATTCGCTCATGGAAAATCTCCGCGTTCGCAAGCAAAAGTGCTCATAAAGTGGCGCTAATGATAGCCCGCCTTGGCGCTGGCCGAAAGGCGCAGACGATTAAGCTTCGCTATGGCGATAACGGGTAGAATCGATCAATCGACCACGCAGTGGCGGCGCGACATGGTGCCGCGCTTAGCCTAACCCGCGTTGGCCTCTCCCGCCGATCATGGCAGGATGTCGCCGTTCTGCACCGAGACCCGCCCATCATGCTGCCAACCGCTGCCAAGCATTTTCCGATGATCGCCGCCATTGACCTTGGCTCGAACAGCTTTCACATGGTCCTGGCCAAGGCCGATCATGGTGAAATTCGTATCCTTGAACGGCTTGGCGAAAAAGTTCAGCTGGCCGCCGGGCTCGACGATCAACGCCTGCTCAGCGAAGAAGCGATCCAGCGCGGACTCGATTGCCTGCGCCGCTTTGGCCAGCTGATTACCGGCTTGCCGGAAGGCGCGGTGCGGATTGTCGGCACCAACGCCCTGCGGGAAGCGCGTAACTGCGGCGAGTTTATCCGCCGCGCGGAAGACATCCTCGGCCATCCGGTGGAGGTGATTTCCGGCCGTGAAGAGGCCCGACTGATTTACCTCGGCGTCTCCCACAGCAGCGCCGACACCCCGGGCAAACGCCTGGTGGTGGACATCGGCGGCGGCAGCACCGAATTTATCATCGGCCAGCGCTTCGAGCCCTTGCTGCGTGAAAGCCTGCAAATGGGCTGCGTGAGCTTTACCCAGCGGTATTTTCGCGATGGCAAAATCACCGCCGCCCGCTATGCCCAGGCCTATACCGCGGCGCGCCTGGAGCTGATGGGCATCGAATACGCCCTGCACCGCCTGGGCTGGCAAGAGGCCCTCGGCGCCTCGGGCACCATTCGCTCGATCGGCCTGGTGATCAAGGCCGCCGGCCACGGCAATGGTGAGGTCAACGCCCCAGGCCTGGCCTGGCTCAAGCGCAAGGTGCTCAAGCTCGGCGATGTCGACAAGCTCGAACTGGACGGCATCAAACCGGATCGGCGCGGCGTGTTCCCGGCTGGTTTGGCGATCATGGAAGCCATCTTCGATGCCATGAAGCTCGCCAGCATGAACCACTCCGAAGGCGCCCTGCGCGAGGGCGTGCTCTACGACCTGCTGGGCCGCCATGTCCATGAAGATGTACGCGAGCGCACTCTGGGCGCGCTGATGGAGCGCTACCACGTCGACTTGGAGCAAGCCGCCCGGGTTGAAGCCAAAGCCCTCAGCGCCCTGGAAAAGGTCGCGCCGTCCTGGCAGCTCAACGACGACTGGCAACGCGAGCTGCTCAGCTGGGCCGCGCGGGTGCATGAACTGGGTCTGGACATTGCGCACTACCAGTACCACAAGCACGGCGCCTACCTGATTGAGCACTCCGATCTGGCCGGCTTCTCGCGGCTCGACCAGCAAATGCTGGCGCTGCTGGTACGTGGACACCGACGCAATATCCCCCGCGACAAACTCGGCGACTTTGGCGATCACAGCCAAACGCTGCTGCGCCTCTGCGTACTGCTGCGCTTTGCGATTCTGTTCCACCATATCCGCGGCGGTCAGGAGATGCCGCAGGTCGAGCTGATTGCCGGGCCGCAAAGCCTGGACGTGCAGTTCCCTGCCGGCTG
>MHZN01000154.1:5324-9409 GCA_001830395.1 Pseudomonadales bacterium RIFCSPLOWO2_12_59_9
TACGGGTGCGCTAGCCGCAGGCAGGCATGGCGCCATCCGCCGCCGCATAAAAAATGCCCCGTCAGCACAGCTGCTCGGGGCGTTTTTTTATTGCGCGACAAGGTCTTGCGCTTAACGCACCGGTGCCGGGCTGGTGAGTTTCTCCAGCAGCATGCTTTGTGCGTTACGGGCATGCTGATTGCCGCTCGGGCTGTTGCGCAGGTAGCGGCCATCGGGCTGCAGAATCCAGCTCTGGGTGTTATCGCTCAAGTAGGCCTCCAGCTCCTTCTTGACCCGCAGCAACAAGCGCTTGCCCTCAATCGGGAAGCAGGTCTCGACACGCTTGTCGAGGTTGCGCTCCATCAGATCGGCACTGGACAGGTACAGCTGCTCATCACCACCGTTGTAGAAGTAGTAAATGCGGCTGTGCTCCAGGAAGCGGCCGATGATCGAGCGCACCTGGATATTGTGCGAAACCCCCGGCACGCCCGGCCGCAGGCAGCACATGCCGCGCACCACCATGTCGATCTTCACGCCGCACTGGCTGGCCTTGTACAGGGCGCGGATGATCTTCGGATCGGTCACCGAGTTGACCTTGAACATGATGTGCGCAGGCCGGCCCTCACTGGCGTGCTGGGTTTCCCGGGCAATCAGGTCGAGGATGCCCTTCTTCAGGGTGAAGGGCGCGTGCAGCAGCTTCTTCATGCGCAGGGTTTTGCCCATGCCGATCAGCTGGCTGAACAGCTTGGAAACGTCTTCGCAGAGCGCGTCATCGGAAGTCAGCAGGCTGTAGTCGGTGTACAGCTTGGCGTTGCCGGCGTGGTAGTTACCGGTGCCCAGGTGCGCGTAACGGACAATCTCGCCATTCTCGCGACGCAAGATCAACATCATCTTGGCGTGGGTCTTGAACCCCACCACCCCGTAAATCACCACGGCGCCGGCCGCTTGCAAACGGCTGGCCAGCAGCAGGTTGGACTCTTCATCGAAGCGCGCGCGCAACTCGATCACCGCGGTCACTTCCTTGCCGTTACGGGCCGCGTCCACCAGCGCATCGACAATCTCGGAGTTGGCCCCGGAGCGATACAGGGTCTGGCGCACCGCCAAGACTTGCGGGTCTTTGGCGGCCTGGCGCAACAAGTCGACCACCGGGGTGAACGACTCGAAAGGGTGCAGCAGCAGGATGTCCTGCTTGCTGATCACGCTGAAGATGTTCTCGCTGTTTTGCAGCAACTTGGGGATCACTGGGGTAAACGGCTTGCACTGCAACTCCGGGTGACTGGCCAGCCCGGTGATGCTGAACAGCCGAGTCAGGTTCACCGGACCGTTGACCCGATACAGCTCGCTCTCGCTCAGGCTGAACTGCTTAAGCAGGTAATCGGCCAGGTGCTGCGGGCAGGTGTCGGCCACCTCCAGACGCACCGCATCGCCATAACGGCGCGAGAACAACTCGCCGCGCAGGGCCCGCGCCAAGTCTTCGACGTCTTCGGTGTCGACCGCCAAGTCGGCGTTACGGGTCAGGCGGAACTGGTAGCAACCCTTGACCTTCATACCCTGAAACAGGTCATCGGCATGGGCGTGGATCATCGACGACAAGAACACGTGGTTGGCGCCAGGGCCGCCGACGTCTTCCGGCACCTTGATAACCCGCGGCAACAGCCGCGGCGCCGGGATAATCGCCAAACCCGAATCGCGACCGAAGGCATCGACGCCCTCCAGTTCGACGATAAAGTTCAGGCTCTTGTTCACTAACAAGGGGAAAGGATGCGTCGGGTCCAGGCCAATCGGGGTGATGATCGGCGCGATCTCATCGCGAAAATAACGCCGCACCCAGGCTTTCAGCTTGGGCGTCCAATGCCGGCGGCGGATAAAGCGCACCTGGTGCTTTTCCAGCGCCGGCAACAACGCATCGTTGAGGATCGCGTATTGGCGCTCGACCTGCTCGTGCACCAGCTCGGCGATCCGTGCCAACACTTGATGCGGCTGCAGGCCATCGGCACCGGCGGTCTCGCGGGCAAAGGTGATTTGCTTCTTCAGCCCGGCGACGCGAATCTCGAAGAACTCATCGAGGTTGCTGGAGAAGATCAGCAGAAACTTCAGCCGCTCCAGCAACGGATAAGACTCATCCAGCGCCTGCTCCAGCACGCGGATATTGAACTTCAGCTGCGACAGCTCGCGGTGGATATACAGGCTGCTGTCGTCCAGCCCCGGAACCACATAGACCGCCGGCGTAGGCGCTACGACCGGCTCAACCACGGGTAGGTTCTCCAGCTCCGCAACCACTTCGGGCAGCTCTGCCGGGAGCAGATTCTGGCTGAGTCCTTCGCTATTCATTTGCTCGTCCTAGGGGGCTTACTGGCCCTGTTTTAACAGTTGCGCCGCACGTTTAGCGAAATACGTCAGGATGCCATCGGCGCCGGCTCGCTTGAAAGCGGTCAGGGATTCGAGAATCACCGCCTCGCCGAGCCAGCCGTTCTGGATCGCGGCCATGTGCATGGCGTATTCGCCGCTGACTTGATAGACAAAGGTCGGCACGCGAAATTCAGTTTTAACTCGCCACAGAATATCCAAATAGGCCATGCCCGGTTTGACCATGACCATATCGGCGCCTTCGGCTAAATCCGCGGCCACCTCATGCAGGGCTTCGTCGCCATTGGCTGGGTCCATCTGGTAACTGGCCTTGTTGGCCTTGCCCAGATTCGCCGCAGAACCCACGGCATCGCGAAACGGCCCGTAATAGGCGCTGGCGTACTTGGCCGAGTAAGCCATGATCCGCACGTTGGGATAATCGGCCAGCTCCAGGGCTTCGCGAATCGCCTGCACGCGGCCATCCATCATGTCCGAGGGCGCGACTACCTGAGCGCCGGCGGCGGCATGGGACAACGCCTGGCGCACCAGCGCGTCGACGGTAATGTCGTTCTGCACATAACCCTGCTCGTCGAGAATGCCGTCCTGACCATGGGTGGTGAAGGGGTCCAGGGCCACATCGGTAATCACCCCCAGCTCCGGGAAGCGCGCGCGCAGGGCGCGGGTGGCGCGCTGGGCAATGCCTTCGGGGTTCCAGGCTTCACTGGCATCCAGCGACTTGTTCTCGGCGGCGGTGACCGGAAACAACGCCAACGCGGGAATCCCCAGCGCCACCCACTCTTCGGCTTCTTGCAACAGCAAATCGATCGACAGGCGCTCGACGCCCGGCATCGACGCCACCGCTTCACGGCGGTTTTCGCCATCGAGAACGAACACCGGCAGGATCAAGTCATTCACCGTCAGTTGGTTTTCGCGCACCAGCCGGCGAGAAAACTCATCACGGCGATTACGGCGCAGGCGAGTACCGGGAAACAGACGATTGGCAGGGGTAAAGCTCACAGCAAACTCCTAAGCCCGCACTGGCGAGCGAGTGTGACAGTTATAAGCGGACATTATGACTAAAGCATGACGACTGCGGCAAAGCTGCGGCGACTCGTCGCATTGAGCCCGGCAATGCGACTAAAGTCATTGTCCACAGCGGCGTCCACGGCGACCAGCGCTTTCCCACAAGGACTGGAAGGGTTAGGCTGCCGACTCTTTTCCGTACGCGCCGCCATTATGCTCGAGCAATTTTTACAGGATTTCGGCTATTTCGCCCTGTTTCTCGGAACTTTCTTCGAGGGTGAAACTATTTTGGTACTGGCCGGGTTTCTTGCCTCGCGCGAGTACATGAACATCTATACGGTGATTATCACGGCGTTTTTCGGCAGCTATGCCGGCGATCAGCTCTGGTATTACCTGGGCCGCCATAAAGGCCGCCAACTCTTGGCGCGCAAGCCCAACTGGCAAGCCATGGGCGATCGCGCGCTGCGGCTGATCAGTCGCCACCCGGATCTGTGGGTGCTGAGTTTTCGCTTCTTCTACGGCTTGCGCACCGTGATGCCGGTGGCCATCGGTTTGTCCGGCTACCCACCGCTGCGCTACCTGATCCTCAATGGCATAGGCGCGATTGTCTGGGCGGTAGCCTTGGGCAGCACCGCCTTCCATTTCGGCGCCGCCATGGAAAGCCTGCTGGGCGACATCAAGCGCTATGAGTTCTGGGTGCTCGGCGCACTGCTGCTGGTGGGCTTCGGCCTGTGGCT
>MHZN01000154.1:9467-9563 GCA_001830395.1 Pseudomonadales bacterium RIFCSPLOWO2_12_59_9
ACGCCACAACCACAGCGCACTACCCAGGCTATAGACGCCGACCAGGGCCCAGCCGGCAGCGCTCAAGGGCAAGAGTTCGGCCTGCTGCAGCCAGTA
>MHZN01000155.1:0-6749 GCA_001830395.1 Pseudomonadales bacterium RIFCSPLOWO2_12_59_9
ATCGCCGGTCAGCAACCAGCGCATGGCATTGCCCCAGCCAGCGGTTTGATACATGCGCAGGGTGGCGCCGCCGAACGGGAAGATGCCACGCTGCACCTCCATCTGGGCGAAACGGGTGTTACTGGCGCAGAGGTTAATGTCCGAGGCCAGCATCAGTTCGATGCCGATGGTCAGGCAGTAGCCTTGCGCCGCCACTATCACCGGTTTGCTCACCCGTGGGCCGCCAAACACGCCCCAGGGGTCGCACGCCCCGGCCGGTACTTGCCAGCCGGCGGCAAGTACCGGGCCGATGTTGGCCAGATCCAGGCCAGCGGTAAAGTGTTCGCCATGGGCAAACACCAGCGCCACCCGCGCCTCGCTGTTACGTTCAAACTCGCCATAGGCAAGGCATAGGTCATTGAGCAGGTCGAGGTCGAAGGCGTTGCGCTTGGCGCGGCGATCGAGGCCGAGCAGCAGAATATGCCCGCGTAGTTCGCGGCTAACACGGCTGTTTGAGCTTTGCGTCATGGCTAAAATCCTTGCGTGGGAGGGGCGCCCGACGGGTATAGCTCGGGCGTTATGGGTTGTTCAAGTGATTTCAGCTCAGACCTGACCGACCACTCAGCGGATCTATGTAAATGGGTAGAAAATACCCACCTATAGATTGGATTCTCAGGTATAGTGCGCGCCGGCCTTTTGCGGGGCCGTGTTCAGGTAGTGCAATTTCACCGTGGTTAAACCCCGGCTGCATGTCCGCCTAGCGGGCTCTACTTGACGATTCATTCATCAATACGTTTTCGCAAATCCCCGCCGACAAAGCTGCCAGGGTTACCTTCGGGTCTTACAGGGCATGTGCTGCTTTGAAACATGGGTCTTTGCGGATGCACTAGAGGCAGACCCATGACCCAAGTAATCGGCGGCTTCGCCGCACTCGAACTACACCCAAATATTCTTGCCGCTGTGATTGCGACTGGCTACGAAGAGCCTTCGGCGATTCAAACCTTGTCGATTCCAGTGATTCTGGCTGGCCACGACATGATCGGCCAAGCGCAAACCGGTACCGGCAAAACCGCCGCGTTCGCCTTGCCAATCCTTAGCCGCATCGACCCGGCCAAGCGTCAGCCACAAGCACTGATCCTGGCGCCAACTCGCGAGTTGGCTCTGCAGGTGGCCAGCGCCTTTGAAACCTACGCCAAGCAAATGCCCGGCGTTAGCGTTATCGCTGTATACGGCGGCGCGCCTATGGGCCCGCAGCTGAAAGCCATCCGCAACGGCGCACAGATCATTGTCGCCACTCCGGGTCGTCTGGTTGACCACTTGCGCCGCGACGAGAAAGTTCTCTCGACTGTGTGCCACCTGGTCCTCGACGAAGCCGACGAAATGCTCAAGCTGGGCTTTATGGACGACCTTGAAGTGATCTTCAAAGGCCTGCCAGCCGAGCGTCAGACCGTATTGTTCTCGGCCACCTTGCCGCACTCGATCCGCTCTATCGCTGAAAAGCATTTGCGCGATCCTAAGCACGTTAAGGTTGAGACCAAGACCCAAACCGTTACCGCGATTGAGCAGGCACACTTGTTAGTGCACGCCGATCAAAAGGTTTCGGCTGTACTGCGTTTGCTCGAAGTTGAAGAGTTCGACGCGCTGATCGCCTTCGTACGTACCAAGCAAGCCACTCTGGATCTGGCCGCCGCGCTGGAAGCCAAAGGCTACAAGGCTGCTGCCCTGAACGGTGACATCGCCCAGAACCAACGTGAGCGCGTTATCGAATCGCTGAAAGATGGCCGTTTGGACATAGTAGTAGCGACCGACGTGGCTGCCCGTGGTCTTGACGTGCCGCGCATCACTCACGTGATGAACGTCGACATGCCATACGATCCAGAGTCCTACGTGCACCGTATCGGTCGTACCGGCCGTGCTGGTCGTACCGGTCGCGCACTGTTGCTGGTAACGCCGCGCGAGCGTCGCATGCTGCAGGTGATTGAGCGTGTAACCGGTCAGAAAGTTGCTGAAGTCCGTCTGCCGGACGCTGCCGCAGTACTGACCGCACGGATCAAGAAGCTGACTAACGCTTTGGCGCCGCTGGTGGCTGATGCTGAAACCACCCACGGCGAGTTGCTGGATCGCTTGACCGCTGACATCGGCTGCACCCCGCGTGCACTGGCTGCTGCTTTGTTGCGCAAAGCCACCAACGGTCAAGCTTTGACCCTGGCTGAAGTTGAGCGTGAGCAGCCGTTAGTGCCGAACAGTGGCGCGCCACGTGGCGAACGCAGCGAGCGTCCTGAGCGTAGCGGTGAGCGCAGTGAGCGTTCCGAGCGTGGTGAGCCCCGTGAGCGTCGTGCTCCGGTGCCATTGGCCGATGGTCGTGCGCGTTGCCGCACTGCCTTGGGTCTGCGTGACGGTATCGCCGCGAAGAACCTGCTGGGCGCCATCCTCAACGAAGGCGGCTTGGTTCGCGAAGCCATCGGTCGCATCCAGGTGCGTGAGAGCTTCAGCCTGGTTGAGCTGCCGGAAGACGGTCTCGAGCGCTTGCTGACCAAGCTGAAAGACACTCGCGTTGCCGGTAAGCAGTTGAAGCTGCGTCGTTATCGCGAAGATTGATCGGTAGTTTCTACTGATTAAAAAAGCCCCGCCTAGTGCGGGGCTTTTGCGTTATGGCGGGTTTATAAATTGTTGCAAGGGGCCGCTAGTCGAAGCGGTAGATGTCCATGCCGAGGGCGCCAAGGGTAAAGCCTTGATGGACCAGGCTGAAGTGCTGGCCGGCGCCTTGGGCGAAAAACAGCGGCAGCAAGTGTTCGGCGCTCGGATGGTTGCGCCGCGCTTGGGGGGCCTGGCGCAGATAATCCTGCAGCGCCGCCTTGTCGCCGCGTTCAAGCTGCTCGACCACCCAGTCGCGGAAGGCTTTGGCCCAGGGTGTGACCACCTCCGGGCCGGCTTGCCAATCCAGCTCGCCAAGGTTGTGGGTGATGCTGCCGGAGCCGATCAGCAGCGCCCCTTGTTCGCGCAAGCCGGCCAGCGCCTGACCGATGCGGGTTTGCATGGTCGGGCCAAGCTGGCTGGGCAACGACAGCTGCACCACCGGTATATCGGCCTGCGGATACATCAGCGACAGCGGCACCCAGACGCCGTGATCCAGTGGGCGCTCGGGGTCGAGTTGTGCGGCGAGTCCCGCATCCTTGAGCAGTGCAAGCACTTGGGCGGCCAGTTCGGGCTGACCGGGCGCCGGGTATTGGATTTGATAGAGTGGCCGTGGGAAGCCTTGAAAATCGTGCCAGGTGCTGGGCTGGGCGGCGCTGCTGACGCGCAAATTCTGAGTCTCCCAGTGCGCTGAGACCACTAAGATGGCCTTGGGTCTGGGCAGTTCGGCGGCCAGTTGGGTTAAGGCCGGGCCGCTGGCGCCGGGTTCGAGGGCGAGCATGGGCGAGCCGTGGGAGATGAAGATACTGGGTAACATGAGGCGACTCCTGATAAGCACTGTTGCTATCTTCGGCGCTGGATATATCGATAACCAGTATAAAATTTCGCAGGATTTGATCGAATTTTTGAGGGGCTTATGCACGAAGACTTTTGGCAAGAGCGTTGGGCGCGTAACGAAATTGGCTTTCACTTGCCTGAGGTTAACCCGTATTTACCGCAATTTTGGCCGTCACTGAATGTGCCGGCAGGCGCGCAGGTGCTGGTGCCCTTGTGCGGTAAATCCTTGGATATGCTTTGGCTGGCCGCGCAGGGTTATCGGGTACTCGGTGTTGAGCTGGCGCAGACGGCGGTGGAGGCGTTTTTTAGCGAGCAGGGTCTGGTGGCTGAAATCGATCAAGTCGGTGAGTTTCGCCGCTACCGATCGGGCTCCATTGAAGTGCTCTGCGGCGATTTTTTTAGCCTGACTGCGGCTGATCTGCTTGAGTGCCGGGCGCTCTATGATCGCGCGGCGCTGATCGCCTTGCCGGAGTCGATGCGTGAGCGCTATGCCGCGCATCTGGCCACTATCTTGCCGTCGGGTTGCGAGGGGTTGCTGGTGGTCCTGGATTACCCGCAAGAACAAATGTCCGGGCCGCCTTTTTCCGTTGGCGAGGTTGAGGTGCAGCGCTTGCTGGCCGCGCCGCAATGGTCGCTGCACGTACTTGAGGCGCGTGATGTGTTGGGTGAGAACTGGAAGTTTTTGCAGCGTGGTTTGAGTCGGCTGGATGAGCGGGTCTATCGGTTGCAGCGCAGTTAATTGCGGGCAGAAAAAAGGGCGACTCGGGTCGCCCTTTTTTATTGCTGTCGATTCAGCCGCGCTGGCGCAGTGCTTCGATGCGGTCTTCCAATGGCGGGTGGGTCATTAGCAGGCCAGCCAGGCCGTGCTTGAGACCGCCGTTGATGCCGAAGGCGGTCAGGCTCGACGGCATGGTCACCGGCACTTCCTGTTCGGCCTGTAGGCGCTGCAGGGCGGCGATCATGGCGCCGGTGCCGGCCAGGCGGGCGCCGGCTTCGTCGGCCTTGAACTCGCGCTTGCGCGAGAACCACATGACGATGATGCTGGCCAGTATCCCTAGAACAAGCTCGGCGAAGATGGTCGCGACGAAATAGCCGATGCCCGGGCCGTCTTCGTTCTTCAGTATGACCTTGTCGACGAAGTTGCCGAAGATCCGCGCGAAGAACATCACGAAGGTGTTCACCACGCCCTGGATCAGCGCCAGGGTGACCATGTCGCCGTTGGCCACATGACCGATCTCGTGGGCCAGCACGGCTTTCACTTCATCCGGCGAGAAACGCTCCAGCAGGCCCTGGCTGACGGCTACCAGGGCGTCGTTCTTGTTCCAACCGGTGGCGAAGGCGTTGGACTCGTAAGCGGGGAAGATGCCGACTTCGGGCATCTTGATCCCGGCGTCGCGGGCCAGTTCTTCCACGGTTTGCAGCAGCCACTGTTCGTGACGGGTGCGCGGTTGGGTGATGATTTCGGTGCCGGTACTCATCTTCGCCATCCATTTGGAGATGAACAGCGAAACCAGTGAGCCGGCAAAACCGAAGACTGCGCAGAAGATCAGCAGGCTGCCATAGTTCTGGCCGGTAAAGCGGTCGACCCCGAGCAATTTCAGGGTGATGCTGGCGATGATCAACACCGCAATGTTGGTGGCCAGGAACAGCATAATGCGCATCATGGTGGGTTGAGACTCCTCACGGGAAAGATCTGGGGTTATGCCGGCTATATAAGGGCGCGCCCCCCGGCACTTCAACCGGGGGACTATTTCAAACTATGTCGCTTGCGCCGTTCAAGCTGCTTTCTAACAGCAGGCGGGCGAGACGGGCGATGCGTTCACTGTGGCGTTGCCCCAAGGCTTCGCGCAGTTGGAAGGCCAGGGTGGCATGTACCCGGCGGATGCTCGGCGGCAGGGCCTCGCCTTCGCGCAGGGCGTGGGGCACGCCGCGGGTCAGGCGCAGAAAGCCCTTTTCGGTCAGCACGGCCTGGTCCAGGGCGTCGTAGCCGATGGGCGAGTCGAAGCGGATATAACCTTCTTCGGCCAGCCACAACAGGGCTCCCAGGCAGCTCTGGTGGCGCGGCGTCGGCAGGCCGAATTCATCCGGCTCTTCACGGCCGATCAGGTCTTCGACATAGAGCGCGGCCTTGCGCGGGAACACCTGATAGAGCGTCAGCAGGCCGGCGGCGGCGTCCTTGTAGAAGTCGTCTATCTGCAGGTCCATCAGAATTTGCCGGTTATCGAGGTGGATTGGCAGGGCAAAGCCCAGGCGGCGTCTATACCGGAGCTGGCTCCGCTCGGCAGATAGCGTTTGCCCTGGGTCATGGCGATCTCCGGTTACTGGCGGTAGCCCTTGAGGAAGCTGCCGATGCGGCCGATGGCCTGTTCCAGGTCATCGACCCGCGGCAGGGTGACCACGCGGAAGTGATCCGGCCAAGGCCAGTTGAAGGCCGTGCCCTGGACGATCAACAGCTTCTCGGAGAGCAGCAGATCGAGGACGAATTTCTCGTCGTTGTGGATCGGGCAGACCTTGGGGTCGATTTTCGGGAAGGCATAGAGCGCGCCCATGGGCTTGACACAGCTGACCCCGGGAATGTCGTTGAGCAGCTCCCAGGTGCGGTTGCGCTGCTCCAGCAGGCGGCCTTGCGGCAATACCAGATCGTTGATGCTCTGGTAGCCGCCCAGTGCCGTCTGGATCGCATGCTGGCTCGGTACGTTGGCGCACAGGCGCATGTTGGCGAGGATGTCGATGCCTTCGATATAGCTCTGCGCGCGGTGTTTCGGCCCGGAGATGGCCACCCAGCCGGAGCGGAAGCCGGCCACCCGGTAGGACTTCGACAGGCCGTTGAAGGTCAGGCAGAGCACGTCCGGCGCCAGGGACGCGGTGCAGATGTGCTGGGCTTCGTCGTAGAGGATCTTGTCGTAGATCTCGTCGGAGAACAGCACCAGGTTGTGCTGGCGCGCCAGCTCGACGATGTCTTCCAGTACTTCCTTGGAGTAGACCGCGCCGGTCGGGTTGTTCGGGTTGATCAGCACCAGCGCCTTGGTATTCGGGGTGATCTTGGCGCGCATGTCGGCGATGTCGGGGAACCAGCCGGCCTGTTCGTCGCACAGGTAATGCACCGGTTTGCCGCCGGACAGGGCCACGGCGGCGGTCCACAGCGGGTAATCGGGGGCCGGGATCAGCACCTCGTCGCCGTTGTTGAGCAGCGCCTGCATGGCCATGACGATCAGCTCGGAGACGCCGTTGCCCAGGTAGATGTCCTCGATGCCGACGCCTTCCACCTGCTTCTGCTGGTAGTACTGCATGACCGCCTT
>MHZN01000155.1:6764-7876 GCA_001830395.1 Pseudomonadales bacterium RIFCSPLOWO2_12_59_9
GCCTTTGGAGTCGCTGTAGCCCTGGGCGGTCGGCAGGTTGCGGATCACGTCCTGGAGGATTTCTTCCGGGGCTTCGAAACCGAACGACGCCGGGTTGCCGATGTTCAGCTTGAGGATGCGATGACCTTCCTCTTCCAGGCGCTTGGCGTGCTTGAGCACGGGGCCGCGAATGTCGTAGCAGACGTTGGCGAGCTTGTTCGATTTGCTGAACTGCATGTAAGTGATCCCGAGTGGTGAAACGCCGTTGAATTACCGTGTAAAAGACTCGATCAGGCGAGCCTTGGCAGGTTGTAACGCGGGTGACAGACTGGGGTCGAATGATACGTTGCAGCCTGACCTTGGCAAAGGTACTGGTTGGGCTTTTTTATGGCGTGCCATCCATGGCCGCTACCCTGCGGGCCGTCGCTGCGCGACGTTAAAAATCGCTCCCGGCGATTTTTTCTATTGAGGATTTTGCCCATGGACAAGCTAGAAAAACCCCTGGAAGCCTGGCGCGAAGAACTGTCGGAGACGCAGTTCCATGTCTGCCGCCTGGGTGGCACGGAGCGAGCCTTTTCCGGTGAATACCATGACAGCAAGACGCCTGGCATCTATCACTGCGCCTGCTGCGGCACGGCATTGTTCGATTCGGACGCCAAGTTCGACTCCGGGAGTGGCTGGCCCAGCTACTTTCAGCCGCTCAGCAAGGATGCAATTACCAGCCTGGATGATTTCAGCCACGGCATGCACCGCATCGAGGTGAAGTGCGGCAAGTGCGATGCCCACCTGGGCCACGTCTTTCCCGATGGGCCAGCGCCGACCGGCTTGCGTTACTGCATCAATTCGGCATCGCTGAAGCTGGTGCCTCGACCGCTGTAGAGCGAGTCGGGTAATGGGGGCTGGAACGGAACGCCGCCCGGCCCACCCCTCGGTCGTATATCAACGCGGCTTATAGTAGGGAAGATAGATTGTGTGCAATTCAATTGCTCGCTATCTTGTCGCTCATTCCCCCGTCAAGCGAGAGCCAGCACCATGAGCAACGAACTGTTCGATATCCCCGTCACCACCATCAAGGGCGAGCAGAAAACCCTGGCCGACTTCGGCGGCAAGGCCGTGCTGGTGGTCAATACCGC
>MHZN01000156.1 GCA_001830395.1 Pseudomonadales bacterium RIFCSPLOWO2_12_59_9
CCATCATCAGCAACAACTGCGGGGTGGATGACTTCGGCCTCGGCCCGCTGCTCTACAGCCGGCAGATCAAGAAGATGATTTCCTCCTACGTGGGCGGCAACAAGGAGTTCGAGCGCCAGTACCTGGCCGGCGAACTCACGCTGGAGTTCACCCCCCAAGGCACCCTGGCCGAGAAGCTGCGTGCCGGCGGCGCCGGCATCCCGGCCTTCTACACCCGTACCGGTTACGGCACGCTGATCGCCGAAGGCAAGGAGACCCGCCAGTTCGACGGCCAGTGGTATGTCATGGAGCATGCGCTGAGCGCCGACGTGGCGCTGATCAAGGGCGCCACGGCGGACAAAGCCGGCAACCTGATGTTCAACAAGACCGCGCGCAACTTCAATCCGCTGTGCGCCAAGGCCGGGCGGGTGTGCGTGGCCGAGGTCGAGGAAATCGTCGAGATCGGCGAGCTGAGCCCGGATGAAATCCACCTGCCGGGCATCTATGTGCAGCGCCTGGTGCTCAATCGCCACCCGGAAAAACGTATCGAAGTCCGTACGGTGAGGAACTAACCATGGCCTGGACCCGTGAGGAAATGGCGCAACGCGCCGCCCTTGAGCTGCAAGACGGCTTCTACGTCAACTTAGGGATCGGCCTGCCGACCCTGGTGGCCAATTACATCCCTGACGGCATGGACGTCTGGCTGCAGAGCGAGAATGGTCTACTCGGCATCGGCCCGTTCCCCGGCGAGGAGGAGATCGATGCCGACCTGATCAACGCCGGCAAGCAGACCATCAGCACCTTGGCCGGCAGCAGCTTCTTCGACAGTGCCGAGAGCTTCGCCATGATCCGCGGCGGCCATATCAACCTGGCCCTGCTGGGCGCCATGCAGGTGTCGGAGCAGGGCGACCTGGCCAATTGGATGATCCCCGGCAAGCTGGTCAAGGGCATGGGCGGCGCCATGGACCTGGTGGCCGGGGTCAAGCGCGTGGTGGTGCTGATGGAGCACTGCGCCAAGGGCGGCGCGCACAAGATTCTCGAGCGCTGCGACCTGCCGCTGACCGGGGTCGGGGTGGTTAACCGGATCATCAGCGACCTGGCCGTGCTGGATATCACCCAGGACGGCCTGCGGCTGGTGGAGCTGGCCCCGGGTATCAGTTTTGCCGAACTGCAGGCCGCCACGGGCGCCGCAATCCTGGGTTAAAAACCTCGCGCCCCGTGTTGCCATGGCGCAGCGGGGCGTGCTGGCGGACCATCCGCCCCAATCCCCTTACGGTCGGCTGGACGCTCAGTCGGCCGTTTTTTTTGCCTATGCAGTTGGCTGTTGAACGCCGCAAAACGCGTAGGAGCTTTAGCCGCGATTGTTTTTTGCTTTGCCGGCTTCAGCGAGTCATTTGACTGGTCGCGGCTAAAGCCCCTCCTACAAAGCGCTACAGCTTTGGATTGTTAGCAGGGGATGGCGGGGCAGTGCTTACGGCTCTAGCTGCCCTTGCGCGGCACTATCTGGTGCTCGCTGCGCCAGGTGGCCGGCGGCATGCCGAACTGGGCAATGAACCAACGGGTGAAGGAGCTGGGCATCGAGTAGCCGAGCATGTCGGTGATCCGTCCCAGGGAGTAGCCGGGGTTCTCCAGGTAACGAATCACCAGGTCGCGGCGCACGCCATTGATCAGCTCGCTGAAGCTGGCGCCGTCTTCTTCCAGGCGCCGCTGCAGGGTGCGCACGTTCAGGCCCAGGCTCTGGGCGATCTGCTCGATGGTGGCGCGGCCCATTGGCAGCAACAGGTAGATGGCCTTGCGCACGTCGAACAGCAGGGAGCGCTCATCTTCGCTCTGCAACGAATCCAGGTAGCGCTGGGCGTGGCGGGCCATGGCGGCGTTGGCCAGCGGGTTGGCGGTGTCCAGGTTGGCGGCCGGGCAGACGATGCCGTTGAACTCACTGCCAAACTCCAGCGTGCAGCCAAAAATACGCCGATGCACCGACAGATCCGCCGGCGCTTCATGGGTGAAGTTGACGCTGATGGGTTGCCAGTGGGCGCCGAGCAGCGCCGCGCAAAAGCGAAACATCACGCCGATGGCCAGTTCTATGGCCTGGCGGCTGTGGATGGCCGTCTCGGTGACCACTTCTTCGCGGATGATCACCGTCTTGCCGGTTTCCTCGATAAAGATCGCCAACGAGTCATTGAGCAGGTGACGGTATTGCACTATCACCTGCAAGGCATCGCGCAGGTTGTGCTGGTGGCTGAGTAACAGGCTCACCTCGCCGAAATCTGACAATTGACGCAACTCGGCCATGCGCAGGCCGAGGGTCGCGCAGCCACTCAGGCGCGCCGAGTCTTCCAGCAGCTTGACGGCGGCGCTGACCGGAATGCGCTGCTGCGGATCGCCCAGCAGCGAAGGGCTTAGCCCCGCCTGGGACAGCAGACTGTTGGCGTTCAGCCCGAGGTGGCGGGCCACTTCCAGGTAGTTGGTCAATACGGCGGAGCGCGCTAAAGCGGTCATGGCAAGGCTCGCCTGCTTTGGGTGACAGAGGGGACAGCCAACGGCGATCTTACGGCTATTTATAGAGCCTTGGTCATCAAATGAAAAGCCTTCGGCGACTTGGTTACGCGATTAGGCGTGCCCCGTTTGCGGCGCTGTCAGCAAAAGACAAATGCCTGACGCCCAAGGTAAAGCGCCAAGATCCGGCGAATTCTACTGTGCGGAATCTGCAGCCCGCACGTTGGGCGGACTGTTGCATTAATAGGTCGAGGGGAAGTGCGGGATGAGTGACACCACTGTTCTGATTGTTCCGGGTTTGCGTGATCACGTGCCCGCCCATTGGCAGACTTTGCTGGCAGCCAAGTTGCCCAGGGTTCGCTCGGTACCGCCGCTGGAACACGACAAGCTGAGCCTGGCGGCGCGGGTCGCGGCCATCCAGCGCGAGCTGGAGGCGATTAGCGGCCCGGTGATTCTGGTGGCTCACAGCGCCGGGGTGCTGATGGTGGTGCACTGGGCGGCGCTGCATCAGCGGCCGATCAAGGGCGCGCTGCTGGCCGCGCCACCAGACCTGGCGGCCCATTGGCCGGACAATTACCCGACGCCCGACAGCCTGCGCGCCAATGGCTGGGCGCCGCTGCCTACAGCCCCATTACCTTTCCCCAGCATCCTCGCCGCCAGCAGCGACGATTACTTGGCCAGCTTCGCGGCCGCCACGGCCATGGCTGAGCAGTGGGGCAGTGAGCTGGTCAATCTGGGCGCCGTCGGCCATCTCAATCCGGCCTCGGGTTTTGGCGAGTGGCCGCAGGCGCAGACCTTCATCCAGGCATTGGATCGCTAGACGAAGCGACCTGGCGGGTGGACGTTACTGGGCCTGGTCGCCGCCACAGTCTCAGCCGGGGCGGCGCATTTTAAACAGTGCTTCTGGCCCCAGCTGAAAGTAGTCCGCCGCGCCACCGCCGCGCAATATAGGCTCTGCCGCCGCCGTGTCGTAGACACCATTCTTGAGCAGGTGTTGGGCGATATGCACGGCAACCACTTCGCCGAGAATCAGCCAGGTGGGGATCAAGCTGTGGTCGGTGCGTTGCAGCTGGATGATCTGGGTGAGCTTGCATTCGAACGACACCGGGCTTTCCAGCACCCTCGGCACCTTGATCAGCCTTGAGGGCGCCGGCGTCAGGTTGCTCAGCACGAATTCGTCGACTTGCGGTCCAACCGCTGCGCAACTCTGATTCATCGCTTCGGCCAGGCTGCGGGTCGCCAGATTCCAGGCGAATTCGCCGGTTTGTTCGATGTTATTAAGGCTGTCTTTGCGCCCCACACTGGCAAAACCAATGATCGGCGGCACGTAGTTGAAGGCATTGAAAAAGCTGTAGGGCGCCAGATTCAGCCGACCTTCGCCGTCTTGCGAGGAAATCCAGCCGATGGGGCGCGGGCCGACTATGGCATTGAAGGGGTCGTGGGGCAGACCATGGCCCTGGGCCGGTTCGTAGTAGTACATGTCATCGTGCATTGATAAGTTCTCGTGTCTGAGCCTGCAGAAGTACTATTTACCCTGTGCAGCGATGCACAGCGCGGGTGGCTACGCGTGCAGGCTCGCAGTATTTCACCTTGTTCAAACTTGTCGGGGAGCACCCATTGCCAGATGTTTTATTGCGTCACGTTTCCCGCTTAGGGTTACTGCTGTTGTCCATCGGCACTTCGTTCTCGGCGGTTGCTTGCCCGGCAGGGCAGGCCGAAGTCTGCATGGTCAGTTGTATCTGTGTGCCCGGCAACCAGGAGGAGGTGGATGCGCTCTACGCCAGCGTCGGCCAAGTGGCCGCCGCAGGATTGGAAACCTGGCTGGTGCAATCCCACAGCACCGCGGCCGCCGGCACGACCCAGGCAATGCCGCTGAATATTCGTGCCCAGCTCGAACCCTACTATGACCTACAGGTGCTCGACTCGGCGCGTTACAAGGTAGGTGATGATGTGCAGTTCAATGCCGCCCACACCATGCTGCAAAACCCCGATGTGAATGCGGTCACCCTGGTCGACATCATAGTGTTTCGTAACCTGGATGATGCCCAGAACAATGTCGCGCTCTGGGCTCACGAGCTCAAGCATGTGCAGCAGTACCAGCAATGGGGCGTTCATGAGTTTGCCACGCGCTACACCCGCGACTACAAAGCGGTCGAGGCGCCGGCTTACCAAATGCAAAGCCAGGTGAGCAGGGCGCTAAAAGCCAGCGCCAAGCCGGCCGCGACCGCTCCTTAGCGCCCGATTAAGTCCTGAGCGAGGCATCGGCGGGGATGCCTCGGTCAGGATTTGGCGGTTAGGGCGCCGGGTTGGGTTGCTCGATATGCAGCTGCTCGATGCGCCGCACGACCTCTGCCGGCAACTGCAGTTCGAGGCTGGCGATGTTGCTGTCCAACTGCTCCAGGGTGGTGGCGCCGATGATGTTGCTGGTCAGGAAGGGCCGGCTGTTGACGTAGGCCAAGGCCATCTGCGCCGGGTCCAGCCCATGCTCCTGGGCCAGCTGCACATAGGCGCTGGCGGCGCGCCGCGCCTGCGGGTTGTTATAGCGCTGAAAACGCTCGAACAGGGTCAGCCGGCCCTTGGGCGGTTGTGCGCCGTGTTCGTATTTGCCCGACAGCAGGCCAAACGCCAGAGGCGAGTAGGCCAGCAGGCCCACCTGTTCGCGGATGGCGATTTCCGCCAAGCCC
>MHZN01000157.1 GCA_001830395.1 Pseudomonadales bacterium RIFCSPLOWO2_12_59_9
CCGCCGCGCTGCTGCGCACCGCCGAACTGTGCGGCGAGCCGGAGTAACAGCTGGGGTAGGGCAGGGTTGTAGGGTGGGCTTCAGCCCACCAAAAACAGCGGCGCAATAAGATTAGCTATCGGGGTTGGCCGCGGTGGGCTGAAGCCCACCCTACGGTTATTCATTGGCGCGCAGGGTGGTTCGATGCGAAAGATAGGGGCGGGTTGTAGGGTGGGCTTCAGCCCACCGATAACAGCGGCGCAATAGGACTTGGCGTCGGCGGGTTATGTCCCACTCTGCGTCGACCTGCGTTTTGTTATTTGTGCATGACGCAGGGCCAAGGTCTACGCTCCACTGACCTCAACAGGTCACGGCAAGGATGCCTCGACATGCCCAGCTATCGCCGCAGTTTTGTACCCGGTGGTTGTTTCTTTTTCACTGTGGCGCTGGCTGATCGTCGCTCCCGTTTGCTGGTGGATGAAATCGCCCGCTTGCGCCAGGCCTACGCCATCACCCAGATCGCTCTGCCGTTTACCACGCTGGCCATCTGCGTCTTGCCCGAGCACCTGCATGCCGTATGGACGCTACCCGCGCACGATAGCGATTACGCACAACGCTGGAGTTTGCTGAAAAGCAGCTTTTCCCGTGGCTTGCCGCTGGCCACCCGGCTAACCCAAAGCCAACAGCAGAAACGCGAAAAAGGCCTCTGGCAAAGGCGCTACTGGGAACACCAGATTCGTGATGCTGAAGACCTGCAGCGGCATCTCGATTACCTGCACTACAACCCGGTCAAACATGGGCTGGTCGAGCAGGTAAAAGACTGGCCCTACTCCAGCTTTCATCGCCATGTGCGACAAGGTTTGCTGCCAGCCGACTGGGGCGTAGGGCAGAGCGAAGCCGGCCTGCCCGGTGGTGAGCCGGAACAGGCGTAGGCTGGGCAAGCCGGGCTGCGCTGGGATGGATTGTAGGGTGGGCTTCAGCCCACCAAGGCCCTTCTCCAGCGCTGGTGGGCTAAAGCCCACCCTACAAAACTGAAGCCCTGCAGACTGTAGGGTGGTCGTTGGTCGTTGGTCGTTGGTGCGCAGGGCGCATTATCAGCCGTTTAACCAGGCCTCCACTTGGGCGCGGCTGGGGATCGAGCCGCTGTGCAATACCTGGCCGTCGCGTACCACTGCCGGGGTGCTCATCACGCCCAGGCGCATGATGGTGGCCGGGTCAGTGACCTTGCTGACGTTGACCGCTTTGCCCAACTCGGCGCCGATCCGCTCTATCACTTCAATGGTCTTGGCGCACTTGGCGCAGCCCATGCCCAGCACTTGAAATTCCATATTGATCGCCTTGATTGATTAACTGAGAATCCAGGGTTCGAGGGCGTTAAACAGCCAGCCGACCAGGGTGAAGGCCACTAGCAACAGGCCGAACAGTAACGCCAGCAAGCGCAACTGCATCACCTGTTTAAGCAGCACAAACTCGGGAAAACTGGCGGCCACGGTGCTCATGCAAAACGCCAGGGTGGTGCCCAGCGGCAGGCCCTTTACCAGCAGCCCCTGCATCACCGGGATCACCCCAGTGGCATTCGAATACAGCGGAATCCCCACCAGCACGGCAATCGGCACCGACCACCACTGACCGCCGCCGAGGTTCGCGGCAATCCAGCCGTCCGGGACGAAACCGTGCAAGCCGGCGCCCAGGCCGACGCCGATGATTACCCACTTCCAGACCCGACCGAAGATATCCAGCGTCTCGGCTTTGGCGAAGGTATGCCGTTGCTGCAGGCTGAGTTTGGCTGCCGGGGCCAGCGGCTGTTCGGCCTGGGTTTCGGCTGCCGCCTGCGCCTCAAGAATAAACGGCGCCAGCCAGCGTTCGGCGCGCAGGGCATCCAGCAGCCAGCCGCCGAGCATGCCGACACTCATGCCGATAAGGATGTAGATCAGGGTGAACTTCCAGCCCAACAGGCTGGCGAGCATGACCACCGCCACCTCGTTGATCAGCGGCGAGGTGATCAGAAACGCCATGCTGATCCCGAGCGGAATCCGCGCGCTGGTAAAGCCGAGAAACAGCGGAATGCTCGAACAGGAACAGAACGGCGTAATCGCGCCGAAGGTGGCGCCGAACAGATAACCGCTGGCCCGCCGGCGTTGTTGCAGATAGGCACGGATGCGCTGCACATCGAGGCCGGCACGGACCAGGGCGATGGCGTAGATCATCACCAGCAACAAAACGAAGATCTTGCTGGTGTCTTCGACAAAGAAATGCAGCGCATCGCCCAGTTTGCTTTGCGCGCTCAGCCCGCCGAGGTCGTAGACCAACAGGTCGGCTAACTGGCTGAATACTTCCAGCATGGCTGCTGCACTCCTTGATGGGTCTCTGCAGTTTAGGCGCTGCAGCGTCGCCGCCCTTGATACAGGTCAGGGCGAGTTGGCGCTGTGCGTGGCCCGGTTCACAGCGCCGGCATTTCGCCCAGGCGGGCTTCGATAAAGTCGAGAAAGCAGCGAATCCGCAGCGCCAGTTCGCTGTTGCGGTAGTACACCGCGTGGATCGGCAGGCGGGCGTTACTCAGGCGGTCGGCCAGTAGCGCTTGCAGGCGTCCGGCGGCCAGGTCCTGGCCGACCAGAAAACCGCTCAGGCAGGCGATGCCCTGGCCGTCGATGGCCAGCTGGCGCAGGGTCTCGCCGCTGGAGGCGGCCACACTGGGCTGGATCGCCAGGCGGTCGCCTTCGGCATGCAGCAAGGGCCAGCGATTGAGCACCGAGGGTTGGGTAAAACCGAGCAGGCTGTGCTGCGCCAGCTCCGCCACATGTTGTGGAGCGCCGTGGCGGGCCAGATATTCCGGGCTGGCCAGCAGATGCTGCTGACAGAAACCCAGGGCGCGGGCATGCAGGGTCGAGTCGTTGAGGGTGCCGATGCGGATGGCGATGTCGGTGCGCTGTTCCAGCAGGTCGATAAATTGCTCGTTGCTGTTCAACTCCAGCTGGATCTGCGGGTAAAGCCTGCGAAACTCGCCAATGTGCGGCAGTATCACGTGCAGCATAAAGGGCGTGGCAGCGTCGATGCGCAGGCGTCCGCTGGGGCTGGAGCGGCGCAGGGCCAGGTCTTCTTCCAGTTGCTCCAGTTCGTGCAGCACCCGCCGGGCGCGAGCGAGAAACAGCCGGCCTTCCTCGCTCAGCTCCATGCGCCGGGTGGTGCGGTTGATCAGGGTGGTCTGAAAGCGCGCTTCCAGCTTGCTCAGGGTACGGCTGACCGCCGAGGCGGCGCTGCCCAGTTGCACGGCGGCGGCGCTGATGGAGCCGCACTCGACCACGCTGACAAACACCAGAAGCTCATCGGAGTTGGCTTTCATTTTGGCTATGCCCTAATTACCTGTTGCGTCGGATTATGGCGCGCTATGTGATCCGCGCTAAGTGCACCCTGGACGTGGCGTAGGCAGTACCGGCTTTACTGCGCGTACCAAATGGCGGACTGTTTGTTGCGCTCTTGAGTCCACGTTTTACATGCAATACATAACAAATACCCAGGCATAAAAAACCGGACAAAGTCCGGTTTTTTATGCCTGGGTACAGGTCATGCCAAAGGCTTGGCGATCCCTAACGCTCGATCATTTGTTTCACTTCGGACTTCTGGATTTGTTGGTCACGCCCCTCTTCATCCTGGTAGTGGAGCATGTCGGTGTCTTCATCCAGCTCGGGCTTTTCGTTGGTAGTGATCATTTTGCCATCGTTGGTGGCGATGATGTATTCACTGGCGCAACCAACCAAGCTCAACAAGCAGCAGGCCGTAATTAGCAGCTTTTTCATGGTGTTACCTCTAAGGATTGAACTATTAACAGCGCTTAACAATAAAATCGGGGGCAGTTCTGGAGTGGGCTTAGCGCTTTCTGCCAACCACCAGCAGCACGCCGCCGAGCAGCAGCGCACCGATGCCGACGCCCATCGGGATATTGACCCGCTGCTCCTCGTCCACCGACAGATGCAGCGCGCCGACCTCGGCCGTGTGGGTTTCCTTGGTGTAACTGAAACCGCCATAGGCCAAGCCCAGGCCGCCGGCAATCATCAGCACGACGGCCAAACTGGTTAATCCGTTCATCGATACCCTCCGTTAAAGCCTGCGGAGCCGCTACAGAATGCGGCGCCCTTGAATCACCCGTACCAGCACCATGACGATGGCCACGACCAGCAGGATGTGGATAAGCCCACCCATGGTGTAGGACGACACCAGCCCTAGAATCCACAGAATCAGCAAGATGACCGCGATGGTTTGCAACATGAGGTTGGTCTCCCAAGCAGCGCGTTGATCGCCGGGTGCGATCTGCATATTTTGAGGATGCACGCTCTGGCGGCCAGACTCGGTACGCCAGCACACATAAGCGCAGTTATTTGGCGCAACACCGCGCTAGGGTCTGTTGCCGTTTCACTCGTGGCCGCGCCGGAGCCTGTTTTTGCGCGAGGCAAGGCACGAGGAGCGCGGTTTGGTTGTTCCAAATGAGCGACGAGAAACGCCGCCTCGCGCAAAAACAGGCCCGGCCCTTCGGGTTGCGCGAGAAATGGCCCCCGCTGTCGTTGCAGGACTTGGCAAGGGAATAACCATTACCTGCGTCCTGCGC
This sequence comes from Pseudomonadales bacterium RIFCSPLOWO2_12_59_9, assembly GCA_001830395.1. Classification (GTDB taxonomy): domain Bacteria; phylum Pseudomonadota; class Gammaproteobacteria; order Pseudomonadales; family Pseudomonadaceae; genus Aquipseudomonas. Next base: position 4,580 of record MHZN01000157.1, read on the forward strand.
CTAACCGGGGACCATTTCTCGCGGCAACGCGGCTCGCGATGAAACGGCAACAGACCCTAGACACTGATCTGTGCGTTATCGCGCACAGAGGGCACTCAATCGCCCAGGCGCGGTCTGATAGAGGGAGGACTTTCTCCAGCCCCACCGGAAGGTGAGCACTATGACTCCACAACGAAATCATTTATTGGCAGCGTTACCCGCAGAAATTCAGCAGCGTTTATTCGCTCAACTTGAATTGGTAACGCTGCAGCAAGGCCAGGTGCTGTATGAGTCTGGCGACACTTTGCGGCATGTGTACTTCCCCACTGAGGCGATTGTTTCACTGCTCTATGTGACCGAAAGCGGTGCCTCGGCCGCCATCGCCATGGTCGGCAACGAGGGCCTGGTCGGGGTGTCCTTGTTTATGGGCGGTGACAGCACTCCCAGCCGCGCCATAGTGCAAAGCAGCGGCGCGGCCTATCGCCTGCAAGGGCAGAAGCTTAAGGATGAATTTAACCAGCACTCCGAACTGATGATGCTGCTGTTGCGCTATACCCAAGCGCTGATCACCCAGATGTCGCAAACCGCCGTCTGTAACCGGCACCACGCCATCGACCAGCAACTGTGCCGCTGGTTGCTGCTATCCCTTGATCGGCTGCCGGACAACCAGCTCAACGTGACCCAGGAGCTGATCCCCCATCAGCTCGGGGTGCGCCGCGAGGGTGTCACCGAGGCCGCCGGCAAGCTGCAAAAACTGGGAGTAATCGACTATTGCCGTGGGCATATCAGCGTGCTCGACCGAAAGGAGTTGGAAGCCCTCAGTTGCGAGTGCTACGCCGTGGTTAAACAGGAAAACGACCGCCTGCTGCCTTACAACCACAACCACCAGCTCGATCATTTAACGGCAGTCAACAGTTGCAGCCACTTTGTGTCTTAGCGTACAGACTGCGGCAGGCTCGGTGCCGCAGGCTGCAGTAGCGTGCTGGCCACCGCACCCAGCACGCGCCAGACCTTGGCTGACTCAGTGCGGCGGGAGCCGAGCATGTCCGGCGTCTATTCGCTACCCGTTCTTAACCAACTGATCGAACACTTGCCCCACAGGTACCAACACAGCCTGTTGCAGCGCTGCGAGCCGGTCAATTTGGAGTACGGCAGCATCCTCTGCGAGCGCGGCCAGCCGTTCCGGAACCTGTACTTTCCGCTCACCGGGTGTATCTCGCTGGTGACCTTGATCGCTGATCATCCGCCCCTGGAAGTCGCCCTGATTGGCAACGAAGGCATGCTCGGCGGCATGCTCACCCTGGGCGTCAACCGGGTGCCACTGCGGGCCGTGGTGCAGGGTTCCGGCACCGCGCTGCGGATCAGCGCCAGTCAGTTCCGCCATGAACTGCGGGCCAACCCGGCGCTGCTGCGCACCCTCAATCGCTACCTCTATGTGCTGATGGCCCAGCTGGCGCAAACCGCCGCCTGCAACCGTTTCCATGAAGTACCGGCGCGGCTGGCGCGTTGGCTGCTGTTGAGCCACGACCGCGCGCATGCCGAGCACTTCTACCTGACCCATCAGTTTCTCGCCGAGATGCTCGGCGTGCAGCGTAGCGCCGTGACCATCGCCGCCGGCGCGTTGCAGCAGCAAGGGCTGATTCACTACAGCCGCGGCAAAATTACCGTGCTGTCACGCGGCGGCTTGGAAAGCGTTGCTTGTGAATGCTATGCGGCGCTGAACAACGACTATGCCGAGTTGTTTGCCGCGCCGGCGGTGCATTAGCAGGCCGGCAGCCCACTCACGGCAGCTCGATGCGCCCACGCGCCAGCAGCAGGGCCAATTGCCGCGCGGCCAGCGGCGGGCTGAACAAATAACCCTGGCCTTCCTCGCAGTGCTGGGCCTGCAGAAACACCAGTTGCTCGTGGCTTTCTATGCCTACGGCCACCAGCCGCTGCTTGAGGCTATTGCCCATGGCCAGCAAGGCGCTGACGATCAGCCGATCATCACCGGGGGCGTCGAGCTTTTGCACAAAGGACTGGTCGATCTTCAGCACGCTGATCGGAAACTGGGTCAGCTGGCTCAGGCTCGAATAGCCGCGGCCAAACTCATCCACCGCCAGCGGCACCCCCAGCGCGCTCAGCTGCGTCAAAATCACCCCGCTGAGTTCGGTCTCCCGCACCAGGGCACTTTCGCAAATTTCCAGTTGCAGGTCGCAGGCGTTCAGCCCACTGGCTTGCAGCGCTGCACTGACGGCGGCGACAAACTGCGGGTGGCGAAATTCCCCCGCGCAAATATTCACCGCCATGCTCGCGAACCTGAGCCCGGCGGCGCGCCAGCGTTGCGCCTGGTTGCAGGCCTCCTGCAGGACCCAATGGCCGATCTCGACCAGCAGCCCGCAGTCTTCGGCGATCGCCACAAAGCGGCTCGGCAACAACAGCCCCAGTTGCGGATGATTCCAACGCAACAAAGCCTCGATGCCGGTAATCACCCCGCTGCGCAGATTGACCTTGGGCTGATAATGCAAAATGAACTCGTTACGCCCCAGGGCATGGCGCAGTTGATTTTCGATCAGCTGCCGCTCAATCGCCTGGTTATTCATGTCCGGGGTAAAAAACTGATAGGTATTGCGCCCCAACTCCTTGGCCTGATACATGGCGGTGTCAGCATGCTTGATCAGCGTCTCGGCGTTGAGCGCATCCCCCGGGTAGGAGCTGATGCCAATACTGGCGGTGACCAGCAGCTCATGACCCTCGAGCCGGTGCACCGCCGCCAGCGCGGTGAGAATCTTCTCCGCGGTCAAGGCCGCGTCCTCGGCGTACTTGTCTTGCGCCAGCAACAGCACAAACTCATCGCCACCCTGGCGGCTGACGGTGTCGGAACGGCGCACGCTGGCGCACAAGCGTTGCGCCACCGACTGCAGCAGTTGGTCGCCAATGCTGTGGCCAAGGGAATCGTTGATCTGCTTGAAATTATCCAGATCGAGAAACAGCACCGCCAGATGCTGACCACGCCGCTCGGCCAAGGCGATGGCCTGGCCGATACGGTCGTTGAGCAGCACCCGATTGGGCAAGTTGGTGAGAAAGTCATGCTGGGCCAGATGGGACATCTTCAAGGCCATAACCTGCCCCTCCGTGACGTCATGAAAGACGATCACCGCGCCACTCAACTGGCCGTTGGCGTCGTGAATCGGTGCGGCCGAATCCTCAATCGCGCGCTCACTACCATCGCGGTGCAGCAGCACGGTGTCGACCGCCAACTTCAGCGGCGCATCCTGCTGCAACACCAGCTCAATCGGGTTCGGGCGAATCGCCCGAGTGGCACCATTGATGATGCGCATCACCACACTGATGGGCTGGCCGCGGGCCTCCTCGCGGGACCAGCCGGTCATGGTTTCGGCCGCCACGTTGAGGTAGTCGACATTGCCCTGCATGTCGGTGCCGATCACCGCATCACTGATCGAATTAAGCGTCACTTCGGCGCGCAGCTGATCGCTAAAGACACCCTCCTCGACGACTTTGCGCTGGATAATATTGCGCAGCGATTGCGCCACCAGATAACTGTCAAAATAATCTTTGGACAGATAGCCCTCGGCACCGCGCGCCACCGCCAAGCTGGCCAGCCCCTCATCTTCGACCCCACAGAGGGTCAAGATCGGCACCTGCGGCGCGGTCGCAAATAACTGGTCGAAAGTGTCGATGCCATGGCTGTCCGGCAACGCCAGATCAACCAGCAGCGCATCCACATCGCCCGCCTCCAGACGTGGCAGGGCATCACTCAGGCGCTTTACCCACTCGACGGCATAGGGCTCGTCCTGGGTATTGCTCAACACTTCACCCAGCGCTTGGGCGTCACCGGCATCGCCGGTAAGAATCATGACTCGACTCACCATCCTGCCTCCCGATAAAACCCTCGGCCAGCCGCGCGGCTGGCCAAGCATTGGCCGTCCATGGGCTTAGAAGCTCAGGGCTTGGGCATTGACGCTTTTGACGCCGCGTACGTTATCCGCCAACTCGATGGCCAGGGCCTGTTCGGCACCGCTGCTCAGGGTGCCCGTCAGGCTGACCACGCCGGCGTCGGTACTCACTCCGACATCCGCGCCACTGACATTGCTGGAGTACAACAGGGTCGATTTGACCTTGGCGGTAATCCAGCTATCGGCAATTTCCTGGCTGGCGGCGGCGCTGGTTTGCTTGGCGGTAGCGGTCAAGTTGCTGGCGGTGCTGGCGACCTTCAATTGGTTGTCGACCGAGACCACGCCACGGGTATTCATCGCCATGCGGCCGGCCAGTTCCTTGGCTTTGGCGCTCTCGGCCAGGCCCGTTAAGGTGACCTTGCCACCCAGGGTTTCGACCGCCACGGCCTGGGCATCGGTGTACTTGCTCCAGATCAGTTTGGATTTGACCGCGGCGCTGATACTGGCATCTTCAACCACTTCGCTATAACCACGGGCAGTGGCAGCGGGCGGGCTGAAGTCGGCTTGCACGACGATCTGGTTATCGACTTTCTGGATGCCGCTAACCCCCAAGGCAATTTGCTTGGCCAGGTCTTTGTTGACCTCTTCATTGACCTTGCCGCTCAAGATCGCCAGGCCTTCATGCACGGTGACGCTCAAGTCACTGGCGCTCAGATAGGGGCTCAGGGTGTAGGTGGTCCAGATCTGGGCTTCCTGCCGTGCATCGGTGATGCCTTGCGCCACGCTGTTGGCAGAGGCGCCCATGGCCGCCATCGACAAAGCCATGCCAGTGGCGATCAGTAGCGTGCGGGGTTGGTTATACATAGTGGTTCTCCATCCGGGGAAAATGCCTGCTGCGGCGCGCCAGCCGCTCAATTGCGGCGGCTACGCCAGGGCAGCAGGGTTCAGCGCATTGCTTGAATTGGGCGGGAAAGCTTTTGACTGGCTGGTCGGCGGCGTCACGGCTGACCGCGTAGCGTTCTGGCGCCAGGCCGGCTCATGCTTTAGGCCCTTTATCCGTGGGTTTTTGCGCCGCCGGCGGTACGGTCACAGTGACATGACTGCTGCCCGGTGCAGGCTTGACTTGGCCGCGCTGCAGGTTCTGCTCGGCGTTATTGGCCTCGCCCTTGGGCGAGTTGTAACCAGCGGATTTATACATGCTGACCTCCAGTGAACCCGGCGCTCGACAAGATTGCGAGAGACCGCGCCAACCACCATGGACGGTCATCGACAGCGCGTCGGTGCGCTAGCGCGCTTAAGCCCGTGCGCGGCCATACAGGCCGGGTTGACTCTCTGTTCGTTGGCGAACAGACGACTGCGCGGCCAACCCCTAGGCTCAGCATTCGCCGTATTGCACGACCCCTATGGAGCATCAACATGGACGCTTACCGGCATCATGTAGCGGGATTTTTCCCGCACCGCGACAATGCCGAGAGCACCCTGGCCACCCTGCTCGAGCACGGTATACCCGCCGCACAGCTACAGATTTTTATCGATGCCGGGCAAGTGCCGTTCGGCGCCATGGGCACTGCCGCCGACAACGCGCTTGGCGATCTGGCGACTGTCGGCTTGGCCACGGCAGAGGTCAGTGTGTTTATTGCCCGCCCGTTGCTGGCGCCACTGATGTTGCTCGGTGGCGGCGCTAGTTTGGGTTTCATGGGCGCCGCCGCCGACCATCAGGGGCGCTTTGCCGAGCTGATCCGCACGGCAATCAAAGCCGGTGACGTGGTGCTGGTGGTTGAAACCTTCAGTGCCAAACAAACCACCATCACCCGTGAGCTAATGGATGCCGCCGTCGGCGCCTACAAAGACCTCAGCCCGGCTTGAGCCCGCGCCAGCATCAGGGCGCCGCGCTGACTCGCCAGATGC
>MHZN01000158.1 GCA_001830395.1 Pseudomonadales bacterium RIFCSPLOWO2_12_59_9
CAGGCCTTGTCGGCGCTGGACTTGCCTGAGCTGGTTGAGGGTGAGGAGCCCGCAGAGCCTGCGGCAATGGTCGAGGTGATTGAGGAAATTGTATTGCTGGCGCCCGGCGAGGTACGCGAGCAGCCAGAAGTTCAGTTAGCCGATGACGATGAAGCCTTCGGCCAAGTCGACAGCTTGCGGGTCGGTAGCTGGGTCGAGTTTCAGGAAGACGAAGAGCACAAGCTGCGTTGCAAGCTGGCGGCGGTGATCAAGCCGACCGGCAAGTTTATCTTCGTTAATCGCACCGGCATGAAGGTGTTGGAGAAAACCCGCACCGGCCTTGCGGTTGAGTTTCGCCGCAGCGCCATTCGCTTGCTCGATGATGCGCTGCTGTTTGATCGGGCCTTGGAGTCGGTGATTGGTAACTTGCGCCGGCTGAAAGGCGCATAAACGCATTTACGCTGCTATTCAAGGCTATGCCCCAGCTATGGGTTGAGGAGCGATTTCGTAAGGTTGGCTTCAGCCCACCGCTCCTGAATGCAATAGAGCTGGTGGGCTGAAGCCCACCCTACGCATCGCCCTGCCGGATTTCCCCAGGCCCAAACAGCTATCGGGTCGTGCTGGCTAAAATGCACGCTCAACCAATAACGCAAGCATCGTCTCACCCAACGCCCGGCCCAAAGCCGGGCGTTGTTGTTTCTGTGGCTTGGCCGCTCTAGAGTAAAGCCTTACTGGGGAGTTTTTATGCAGCTGGATTTAGTCAGTGGTTGGGTGGATGGGGTTCGTCATTGCCCGTCGGCCAACTGCAATGAGCGCCCGGCCGGGGAAATATCGCTGCTGGTGATTCACAACATCAGCCTGCCACCGGGACAGTTTGGCAGCGGCAAGGTGCAGGAGTTTTTCACCTCTGGATTGTGCGCCGATGAGCATCCCTATTTTGCCGAGATAGCCGCTATGCGCGTCTCGGCGCATTTTTTGATTGAGCGTGACGGCGGCATTACTCAGTTTGTCTCTTGTCTGCAGCGCGCCTGGCACGCGGGAGTCTCATCTTTTGCCGGGCGGGAAAACTGCAATGATTTTTCCCTCGGCATTGAGTTGGAGGGCACCGATGAGTTGCCCTTCAGCGAGGCGCAATACCGGGCCTTGATTACCCTGAGCCAGCAGTTGCTAGCTGCTTATCCTGAGCTGACGCTGCAACGTATTTGCGGCCATAGTGATATAGCACCGGGGCGTAAGACCGATCCGGGGCCGGCTTTTGATTGGCTGCGGCTGCGGCAGGGATTAACGAATAAGGAGTGCGGACAATGAGTTTTCTGGTGTTGCTGCTGGTGCTGTGGGTGGAGAAGTTCTCGGCCGGACGCGGCAAAATTCAGCAAGACGGTCCCTGGTTGCGCTTGCTGGCGTGGGCCGAGCGGCAGCCGGATTTTATCGAGGGACCTTGGCTGGCGATTCTGTTGTTGGTGGCGCTGCCCTTGGCGGCGCTGGCCTTGTTGTTGGCGCTGCTTGAGCCCTGGGCTTATGGCTGGCTGGCCCTGCCGGTGCATTTGCTGGTGTTGGTGTACAGCCTGGGGCGCGGCGATCTGCAGGTGGCGCTTGGGCCTTTTCGCGACAGCTGGCGGCGTGGCGATGCGGAGGCGGCCTATCTGGTCGCTTGTCGTGACCTGGGCGTGCAGGTCGAGGAGGAGGACAGCTTGTTGCCGCAGGTGCAGAGCTATTTGCTCTGGCAGGCCTACCAGAGTTTTTTTGCGGTGATCTTTTGGTATGCCCTGCTGGGGCCCTTGGCGGCCTTGGCTTATCGGTTGCTAGCGTTGATGACCGAGCATAGTCAGCAGCCGATTGTGCGTGAGCGTGCGCAACTGTGGCGGCACGGCCTGGATTGGTTGCCGGTGCGGGTGCTGGCCACCAGTTTTGCCCTGGTCGGTAATTTTGTCGCCGTCAGCCGAGTGCTGTTGCATGAGTTACTCAGCTGGCAGATTAGTGCCGCGCAAGTGGTGACCAGTGCCGGGCGGGCGGCGGCCGACACCCCCGAGCAAGCCTTGGCTGAGGCTGGTGTGCAGAGCCTTGATGGGCTTTGGCAGTTGCAGGTGCGCGCCGCGCTGTTGTGGTATGCCGGTTTTGCGTTCTGGACCTTGCTGCTCTAATTCACGCTTTATGGCCAGAGCCAGGCGGCGCCGCGTACACCGCTGGAGTCGCCGTGCCGGGCTGGCAGCAGGCGAGTGCTGAGCTGATCGCTAAATGCGTAATGGCTTAGCAGTGGCGGCACCCAGTCATAGAGCGCGGCAATATTCGACAGCCCGCCGCCGAGCACTATCACCTCAGGATCGAGAATATTGATCACGCTGGCCAAGCTGCGCGCCAGCTGGTCGGCGTAGCATTTGAGCGCCTGTACGGCGCGTGCTTCGCCGCTGGCCGCCGCTTGCGCCAAGGCATCGGCGTTAAGACTCAGGCCACTGCGCGCCGCCCAGCCGGGGCCGGATAAGAAGGTTTCAATACAATCATCCAGGCCGCAGTAGCAGCGCCGCACGGTGCCGTCGGCGGGCTGTCGCCAGGGCAGCGGGTTATGTCCCCATTCGCCGGCAATCGCGTTCGGCCCGCGCAATAGTTGGCCATTGATGACGATGCCGCCGCCAACGCCGGTGCCGAGAATCACCCCGAACACAGTGCTGGCTCCTGCCCCGGCGCCGTCACAGGCTTCGGAAAGGGCAAAGCAGTCGGCGTCGTTGGCCAGGCGAATGGGGCGCTTGAGTAAGCGTTCAAGGTCGCCGGCCAGGTCTTGGCCAATCAGGCAGGTGGAGTTGGCGTTTTTGATCAGACCGGTAGCGGGCGAGCGCGCGCCAGGAATACCGATGCCAAGGCTGGCGCTGGCCGCCAGTTCGCGCTCACAGCGGTGAACTAGACTGGCAATAGCGTTCAGGGTCGCGGCATAGTCACCTTGCGGCGTTGCGCAGCGCTGCCGGAGGATTTGTTGACCGTCGCGCAGGGCGATAATCTCGATTTTGCTGCCGCCCAAATCTATGCCAAAACGCAGCGTTGAATGCATGCTTAACCTTAAGTTACAGAGTTGCTGGCCGATATCGGGTATATAGTCGCCCCGCTTAAGCGTTGCAGATCCGCGCCAGACAGGGCGTCCGCTGAGCCGCAGCTTTACAACAATAATGGTAGCAGGAGACGTCTAGTGAAGACCCTGTTGTATCCGGCCATCGCGCTGATGAATCGACTGAATTTCGGCATGAAGTTCAGCTTGATTAGTGTTCTGTTTTTCCTGCCGATGGGCGTGACCAATTACTTTCTGGTCAGTGATTCCTACGGTCAATACCTGCGCACCAGCACCGAACTGGGTAGCCTTGAGTTGCTCGGCCAGAGCCTGAAGATTCGTCGCGATTTAGAAACGGTCAATGACTTGGCGATAATCAGCCGGATGCTTGGCGAAGCCAAGTCGGGCGAAGTCAACAAGCGCAGCGCCGTGCTTGAGCAGTCGCTCATCAGCCAGCTGGGTGCCTTGCAGTCCGTCAGCAGTGATCCGTTGCAGGCCAAAGAGTTCGAGGCGCGGCGCGATGAACTGCTGGCCGCCATGCGCGAAATAAGCGCCCAAGCGGTGCCGCTGAGCAAGCAAGCCCAGGGTGAGGAGCTGCTGGCCAAGGTGCAGCTGTTTATCAAAAGCATCGCCTCACAGTCGGGCTTGAGTCAGGACGATCAGGCCGATGTGCGGCAGATGGTCGACTTGATCATGACCGCTACGCCGCAAGTCACCGCCGTGCTGGCCACCGGGCGGGCGATTGGTGCCTACTCCATGGGCGTGGGTTTTCTCGATTCGGGCGCCAGCGCGAAGATGGAAGACACACTGCTGGTGATGGAAAAGCTGCATGCCGAATACGGTTTGAAAATCAAGGAAACCCTCAGTGCCAGCCCGGCGGCGCAACAAGCCTTGGGTCGTAGTACCGCCGCCAGCCAGCAGACTTTGCAAGACTTGGGCAAGGTGCTGGAGGACAAGCTGATCATGGCCGACTCAATGAGCGGCTCATGGCAGGATTTCTTTGCGCTGATCAGTGCTGAGATGGATAAAACCTATCAGGTTAACGATGACACTTTGGATTTCCTGAATACCGAACTGGCCACCCGACTGCAGCGCAAAGGCGTCGAAACCGTGTTGCTGGTGGCAGCCTTGGCGCTGGTGTTCCTGTTTATCGGTTATCTCTACGGCGGCTTTTATGTGTCGACCCGTACCACGCTGAAAAGCCTTGGGTTGGTGATGGGCAAGGTTGCCGCCGGCGATATGACCGTCAGTTACCGGGTGCAGAGCCGCGATGAGCTGGGCGAGTTGGGTGATGCCTTCAATGACACTGTGCTGAAAATTCACGATCTGATCGAACGAGTCGGCCATACGGTGACCGAAGTGGGCCGGCAGGCTGATCGGGTTGAGCTGGTGTCCGGGGAGAGCAATCAGGCGGTTTCCGGTCAGCGCAATCAAATTGAACAAGTGGCCACCGCCATGAATGAAATGTCCGCCACTGCTCAGGAGGTGGCCCGTAGCGCCGCCGCGGCAGTGGGCAGTGCGCAGAGCGTGAATGACGAAACGGTCAGCGGCCGCGTGTTGGTGGATGCTCAGGTTGGCAGCATTCAGCGCCTGGCCAGCGGTATCGAACAGTCGGTGGGAATCATCAATCAGCTGGCCGCCGACAGCGCCTCGATCAGCCAGGTGCTGGACGTGATCAAGGGCATCGCCGAACAGACCAACCTGTTGGCGCTCAACGCGGCCATCGAGGCGGCGCGCGCCGGCGAGCAAGGCCGTGGCTTCGCCGTGGTGGCCGACGAGGTGCGCAACCTGGCCAAGCGTACCCAGCAGTCCGCCGGTGAAATTGAGCAGATGATTTCCCAGTTGCAGGGCGGTGTGGCGGCGACGGTGAAGGCCATGAGTGGCAGCCATCAGATGGCCGATGACAGCGTCAGCCAGTCGGCCAAGGTGCAGCAGGCGCTGGAAAATATCCTCGGTGCGGTGGGCATGATAGTCGACCAGAACCAGCAGATCGCCACGGCGGCCGAAGAGCAGACGGCGGTGGCCCAGGATATCGACCAGAATATCGTCGAGATCAGCCAGGCCGGCGAGCGCACCGCTGAGGGCGCCAGCCAGACCGAACAAGCCAGCCGCGAGCTGTCGGGTTTGGTTTCACGCTTGAAACAGTTGATCGGCGCGTTCCGCGTCTGATCTCCGTCGCTAC
>MHZN01000159.1 GCA_001830395.1 Pseudomonadales bacterium RIFCSPLOWO2_12_59_9
CCCAGTCGACGATGGCGTCGAGTACATGGTCGACGCCGAAGTTGCCCAGGGCGGTGCCGAAAAATACCGGAGTCATCTGGCCGTTATAGAAGGCCTCTTGATCGAATTCGTGGCAGGCGCCTTGCACCAGTTCCAGCTGCTCGATAAAGCGTTCGTACTCATCGCCTAAATGCGCGCGGGCTTCGTCCGAATCCAGGTGCTGGATGATCTTGGTTTCGGTGCGCTCATGGCCGTGGCCGGCGGTGTAGACGATGATGTAGTCGTCCTTGAGGTGGTACACGCCCTTGAAGTCGCGGTAGCAACCAATCGGCCAGGTGATGGGGGCGGCTTTGATTTTCAGTACCGCTTCGATCTCATCCAGCAACTCGATTGGGTCGCGGATGTCGCGGTCGAGCTTGTTGATAAAGCTGACGATCGGCGTGTCGCGCAATCGGCAGACTTCCATCAGGGCGATGGTGCGTGGCTCAACGCCTTTACCACCGTCGAGCACCATCAACGCCGAGTCGACTGCGGTCAGGGTGCGGTAGGTGTCTTCCGAGAAGTCTTCGTGGCCCGGGGTGTCGAGCAGGTTGATCATCTGTTCGCGGTAAGGGAACTGCATCACCGAGGTGGTGATCGAAATACCACGCTGCTTCTCCATTTCCATCCAGTCGGAGGTGGCATGCCGGTCGGACTTACGCGACTTGACCGTACCGGCGATGGCAATCGCCTTGCCCATCAGCAAGAGCTTTTCGGTGATGGTGGTTTTACCCGCATCGGGGTGGGAAATAATCGCGAAGGTACGGCGCTTGGCGACTTCTGCGGCCTGGTTGCTCATGCTGGGGAAACCTGTCGACTAATAGTCGGATTGTCAAAAATGGCGGCGATTATAGCCGCAAACAGTCGCCATGCGGCGCCCGGTTGGCGGGCTGATGCTGGGGGCGTTGTGCAGCATTTTATGACGCCTTGTTTTGAATCTAAAACAGTCAAGCAAGCAGGCGACAAACAGTGGTCAAAATGCGGCGATTTTTGCTTGATCTAGGGCGCTCATGGTCCTAAAGTTCGCGCCCGAACGCTCATGCTGGCAACGATCCATGCGGCTCAAGTACTGACGACGAGAGGTTTGCGGCTCTTCTCTAATAGAGGGGCAACGGATTCTCGGCGACATGCCTTGGGAAGTAGGCGAACCAAAATGGGGATACAGATACAGGCGTTCGCGGCTTCTTAACCGGAAGTCACCCCTTTCGAGCACGGGCAACCGTGTGTTTTGCCCATTTGGAGTGCCCAGCATGTCGATCAAGATCGAAGACTACTACCCGCTCGCAACCTTCAACAAAATGAAGGCCTTTGCCGACCAGCACGAAACCCCCTTCGTGGTGATTGATAAGGCAATTATCAGCCAGGCCTATGACGACCTGCGCGCCGGTTTCGAGTTCGCCAAGGTTTACTACGCGGTCAAGGCCAACCCTGCGGTTGAAATCATCGAGCTGCTGCGTGACAAAGGTTCGAGCTTCGACATCGCCTCTATCTATGAGCTGGACAAAGTGTTGGCCACTGGCGTGAGCCCGGATCGCATCAGCTACGGCAACACCATCAAGAAATCCCGCGACATTCGTTACTTCTTCGACAAGGGTGTGCGCCTGTTCGCCACCGACTCGGAAGCCGACCTGCGCAATATCGCCAAGGCGGCGCCGGGCGCCAGGGTCTATGTGCGCATCCTCACCGAAGGCTCGACCACGGCTGACTGGCCGCTGTCGCGCAAATTTGGCTGCCAGACCGACATGGCCATGGACCTGCTGATCCTCGCCCGTGACCTGGGCCTGGTGCCTTACGGTCTGTCTTTCCACGTCGGCTCGCAGCAGCGCGACATCTCCGTGTGGGACGCGGCGATTGCCAAGGTCAAGGTGATCTTCGAACGTCTGAAAGAAGAAGATGGCATCGAACTCAAGCTGATCAACATGGGCGGTGGCTTCCCGGCCAACTACATCACCCGCACCAACAGCCTGGAAACCTACGCCGAAGAAATCATCCGCTTCCTCAAGGAAGACTTCGGCGACGACCTGCCGGAAATCATCCTCGAACCGGGTCGCTCCTTGATTGCCAACGCCGGCATCCTGGTCAGCGAAGTGGTGCTGGTCGCGCGCAAGTCGCGTACCGCCGTCGAGCGTTGGGTCTATGTGGATGTGGGCAAGTTCAGCGGCCTGATCGAAACCATGGACGAGTCGATCAAGTTCCCGATCTGGACCGAGAAGAAGGGCGAGATGGAAGAAGTGGTGATCGCCGGGCCAACCTGCGACAGCGCCGACATCATGTACGAGAACTACAAGTACGGCCTGCCACTGAACCTGGCCATCGGTGACCGGATGTATTGGTTGTCCACCGGCGCCTACACCACCAGCTACAGCGCGGTGGAATTCAATGGCTTCCCGCCGCTGAAGTCATTCTTCTTGTAACTACTGCCTCTGCGCCACCAAACCCCAGCTTGCTGGGGTTTTTGCATTTTAGCGCCGACAACAACCCCGGCCTTTGCAGGGCTACAGCACCTTTTTGGGGCGTGCGAGGGGTCAAATAGCATTATTTCTCAAAAGCAGATGATTCTTGTTGCGGAAGTAAATGGTAATAATTACCATCCGCGCCGGATTGAACTTCTCGCTCCCTGCCATTGCCCACTCAGCGTCAACAGTCTGAGGTGCAGCGGGGATGCGCATTTGCTTTAACTGGGGAAATTACATGTCTATTCGCAGCCGCAAACACCACAAGAGCACTCAACTCGCCGCATTGATCGCCGCCGCCATTCCGGTCATGGGTTTGGCCCAGGAAGCCAATAAGGCTGAGCTGAACCTGCCGGCGACCAGCGTCAATTCGACTGTTGTGAAAGAAGTGCCGTACAAGGCCACCCGCAGCGCCAACGCGAAGCTGACCGAGCCGCTGCTCGACACCCCCAAGACAGTGCAAGTGATCAAGAAAGAAATGCTCCAGGAGCAGGGCGCCAACAGTCTGATGGAGGCTCTGCGCAACACCCCAGGGATCACCATGCAGCTGGGTGAGAACGGCAATACCGCCGCTGGCGATACCTTTATGATGCGTGGCTTCTCCACCCAGAACTCGACCTTTGTCGACGGTGTGCGGGATCTGGGCGCCATCAGCCGCGACGTGTTTAACCTCGAGCAGGTTGAAGTGGTCAAGGGCGCAGCCGGCTCCGACATCGGCCGTGGCGCGTCCTCTGGCTATATCAACCTGATCTCCAAATTGCCGACCCTGGAAGACAGCATCAGCGGCACCCTCGGCTACGGCACCGCCGACAAGAGCAACCTGACCGCCGACATCAACCAGAGCATCAACGACAATGCCGCGTTGCGCCTGAACCTGATGAGCCGTAACGGCGACGTGGATGGCCGTGACACCGTGCAAAACAGCAGCTATGGCGTGGCCCCGGCGCTGGCCTTTGGTCTGGACACCGATACCCGCCTGTACCTGTACAGCCAGCATGTGCGGCAGAACAACGTACCGGACGGTGGTATTTCGACCATCGGTATGGACGGTTTCTACAATGCGCCTGCAGCTGACACAGCGCCTGCGAAGCTGCCGGAGGCGCAGTTGAACTCCGCACGTCTGAATGCCGGCGGCAAGGTCGACAGCGACAACTTCTACGGCAGCACCAGTGACTATGAAGATGTCGAAGCCGACATGTTCACCGCCAAGTTCGAGCACGACCTGAATGACGTCACCACCCTGCGCAACACCACGCGCCTGGGTAAAACCACCACTGATCGGGTGCTCACCGGCGTCAACACCCTGGCCACCAACAGTTCGAGCAACCCGGCTAATTGGACAGTGACCCGCTCGCGTCAGCTGACCGATCAGAAGAACGACGTGTTTGCCAACCAGACCGGCCTGAACACCGAGTTCTTCACCTTCGGCCTGCGTAACGATCTGTCCACCGGCATTGAGTTGTCTCAGGAGAAGCAGAAGAACGAATCCGGCGCGACCGCGGCGCAAACCATCGATGGCGTGGTCTACACCGCGGTGCCGCTGCCGAACGCCAATCTCTACAATCCCAACGACCATGACCTGATGGGAAAGCCCTACAAGACTGGCGCCTACAGCGACGGCAAGACCACCACCGAGGCGGTCTATGGCTTCGACACCCTGCACCTGAACGAGCAATGGCTGGTCAATGCCGGGATGCGTTACGAGCATTACAAGACCACCACCGATGGCGCCGCGCTGGAGTTGATTAACCCCAGCGTGAAAGGTAAATACAACCTGGTGCCTAGCGACCTGGAGGCCTCGGACAACCTGCTCAGCTGGAATGCTGGCCTGGTGTTCAAGCCGCGGGAGAACGGCAGCATCTACCTCTCCTACGCCACTTCGCTGACCCCGCCGGGCAGCTCCAACTTTGCGCTGTCCAGTTCCGCCTCCAGCGACAGTCAGTCGAGCCTCGATCCGCAGGAAACCGAACACGTCGAACTGGGCACCAAGTGGGACCTGCTCGACGAGCGCCTGGCGCTGACGGCCGCGGCTTATCGCACCGAGAACACCAATCAGGTGTCCTACGATGCCCTGAGCGATACCTATCAGCAGGACGGCAAGATTCGCGTCACCGGCGTCGAGCTGGGCATGGTCGGGCAGATCACCAACTTCTGGCAGGTCTCGGCCGGTATCGCCAGCATGGACAGCAAGCAGATGGACCAGGCCAGCCATAGCGCCACCACCGGGGTGACCACCGAGAACACCGGGGTGCGCTGGTCGCCGGACCTGACAGCGACCCTCTGGACCTCCTACACCCTGGGCGACTTCACCCTGGGCGGCGGCGCGCGTTATGTCTCCGAGCAGAAGCGTTTGATTGCCAAGGATGCCGACAGCAGCACCAACAACATGCCGGAAATCCCCGCCTACTGGGTGGCCGATGCCATGGCCGCTTACCGGGTCAGCGAGAACGTCAACCTGCGCCTGAACGTCTACAACCTGTTCGATGAGGACTACATCGCCACCCTCAACAACAGTGGCGCCCGGGCCGTGTTGGGCACCCCGCGCTCGGCGATGCTGACCACCGAGCTGAGCTTCTAAAACATTCACCCGCAATCCAAGAGCCTGCGCCATGCGCGGGCTTCTGCCGTTGAGTCGAAGAGGAAACCGCGATGTTGCTGCATATCCCGCAGGTGCTGAGCAAAGCCGAAGTCGCCGCTCTGCGCGCCGAGCTGGCGGCCCATGAGTGGGTCGATGGCGCGCAAACCTCCGGCGCGCAAGCGGCCAGCCTCAAGCACAATTTGCAATTCCCGCCGGCGTCGCCGGCCTTTGCCGGGCTGTCGCAGCGGGTCGCCGAGGCCTTGTCTCGCCATCCGTTGTTCGTCTCGGCGGCGTTGCCACGGCACATGTTGCCGCCGATGTTCAACTGCTACCAGGGCGGCGGTCAGTACGGCAACCATGTCGACAATGCCCTGCAACGCGACCGGTTCAGTGGCCTGCAGGTGCGCACCGATGTGTCGACCACGGTGTTTCTCAGCGAGCCGGAGGAGTACGAAGGCGGGGAACTGATAGTCGAAGACACCTACGGCGAGCACGAAGTCAAACTCGCCGCTGGCGACGCGATCCTCTATCCGGCCACCAGCTTGCACCGCGTCGAGCCGGTGACTGCTGGGGCGCGGATGGCTGCTTTTTTGTGGAGCCAAAGCTGGGTGCGCGACGCCTGGCAGCGCAAGCTGCTGTTCGAGTTGGACATGAATATCCTGAAACTGCGTGGCCAGCTGGGCGACAGCGAAGAAGTGCTCGGCCTGACCAGCACCTATCACAACCTGCTGCGTCAGTGGGGCGAGTGAGCATGGCCCTGCTGCCACCTCTCGATACGATTGCCCCTGATCTGGTGGCCGCCTGCGATTACCAGCGTTATGCCCTGCAACGCCTGGATGCCAATGCCCTGGCTTACTTGCAGGGCGGTGCGGCAGATGAGCTGACCTGCCAGGCCAACCTGAACGTCTGGCAAGACTGGGCGCTGCTGCCGCGCTTGCTGCGCGACCTGCGCGGCGGTCACACCCGCTGCCAGCTGCTCGGTGACACCTTGCAGCATCCGATCCTGCTGGCGCCGGTGGCTTATCAGCAGTTGTTCCATCCGCAAGGCGAGCGGGCCAGCGCGCTGGCGGCCGGGGTCATGGGCGGCGGCGCAGTGCTCAGCTCCTTTGCCTCCACCCGCTTGGAAGATGTTGCCGAAGTAGCGTCAGGGCCGCTGTGGTTTCAGC
>MHZN01000160.1:0-10423 GCA_001830395.1 Pseudomonadales bacterium RIFCSPLOWO2_12_59_9
CGAAGAACGCACCGTTGGCCCAAGCCTGGGTGCCGATAACATCGTCAAGGGCATAGATGCTTCGCTGTGGGGCATGCTCTTTGTGTCGCTGCTGATTCTGGGCATTTATCGCTTCTTCGGCATATTGGCCACAGTGGCGCTGAGCCTGAACATGGTCATGCTGCTGGCGCTGATGTCATGGCTGGGTGCGACCCTGACGCTGCCAGGCATCGCCGGTATAGTCCTGACCATGGGCATGGCGGTGGACGCCAACGTGCTGATCTTCTCGCGGATCCGCGAAGAGCTGGCCGCTGGGATGAGCGTGCAGCGGGCGATCAATGAAGGTTTTGACCGGGCCTTTACCGCGATCATCGACTCCAACCTGACCACCTTGCTGGTCGGCGGCATCTTGTTCGCCATGGGCACTGGGCCGGTGAAAGGCTTCGCGGTGACCATGTCACTGGGTATCTTCACCTCGATGTTCACCGCGATCATGGTGACTCGCGGCATGATTAATCTGATTTTCGGCGGCCGTGACTACAAGAAATTGTGGATTTAAGGGGTAATCATGCTACGTACGATTAATTTTATGGGCGTGCGCAATGTTGCGTTCGCCATGACCATGCTGCTGACCGTGTTGGCACTGGGCAGTTGGTATTACAAGGGCTTGAACTGGGGGCTGGATTTCACCGGCGGTACCCTGATCGAATTGACCTACGAGAAGCCGGCCGATCTTAATCAGGTCCGCACTCAGCTCGAAAAAGCGGGTTATGAAGATGCCGTGGTGCAGAGTTTCGGTGCCAGCACCGACGTGTTGGTACGCATGCCGGGTGATGATCCGCAGCTGGGCAATCGCATCGCGGCGGCGCTGCTGCTGGCCGATGCGAGTAACCCTGCCGAAGTTAAGCGGGCTGAGTTCGTTGGCCCGCAAGTCGGCGAAGAGCTGCGCGACCAGGGCGGTATCGGCATGTTGCTGGCCTTGGGCGGCGTCATGCTGTACCTGGCCTTTCGCTTCCAGTGGAAGTTCGCGGTCGGTGCCATCGCCTCCTTGGTGCACGACGTTATCATGACCATGGGTTTCCTCTCGCTGTTTCAGATCACCTTCGACCTGACGGTGCTGGCGGCGGTGTTGGCGATGATCGGTTACTCACTGAACGACACCATCGTGGTCTTCGACCGGGTGCGCGAGAACTTCCGGGTGCTGCGCAAGGCCAGTCTGATCGAGAACGTCAACATCTCCACCACGCAAACCTTGCTGCGTACCGTGGCGACCTCGCTGTCGACCTTGCTGGCGATTCTCGCCTTGCTGATGTTTGGCGGTGACAGTCTCTATGGCTTCTCCATTGCGCTGTTTGTTGGCGTGTTGGCGGGTACCTACTCGTCGATCTATATCGCCAACGTGACCCTGATCTGGCTCAGCCTGAGTTCCGAAGACCTGATGCCGCCGGCGGTGGTTGAAGACGCCGATGAGCGTCCCTGATCCAGTGTGATGCTGCTCGCGAATTGCACTAAATGAGGCGGGCGGCGCTGAACTCGGCGCCGGCGGCTCAGTCCAATTCTACAAGTGGGGGCGTTGATGCCTCTTTACCTGAACGGCAGGAGTTTCAAGTGAACAAATCAATGCTGATTGGTGCGGTACTGGGTGCGGTTGGTGTGACTGCCGGCGGTGCGGTGGCGACCTACAGCGTGCTCAAGAGCGGTCCTGAATACGCGCAAGTGTTGGCGGTTCAGCCGGTGACAGAAACCATTAAAACGCCTCGGCAGGTCTGCAAAGAGGTCACCCTGACCAAGCGTAAGCCGGTACAGGACGAGCATAAAATTGCCGGTACGGTAATCGGTGCTCTGGCCGGTGGTTTACTCGGTAATCAGGTCGGTGGCGGTACCGGTAAGAAAATTGCCACGGTCGCCGGCGCGGCTGCCGGTGGTTATGCCGGCAACCAGGTGCAGGGCAATATGCAGGAAGGTGACACTTACACCACCACCGAAACCCGTTGCAGCACAGTGACCGACAGCAGCGAGAAAGTGGTGGGTTACGATGTGAAGTATCAGCTCAACGGCTTGGTCAATCAGGTGCGCATGGACCGTGATCCGGGCGCGCAGATCCCCGTCAACAAAGACGGTCAGCTGGTGCTGGTGCAACAGGCGCCAGTGACTCAGTAACTGTTTGAGTGAACAAAAACGCCCTGCGGGGCGTTTTTTTATGCGTGGGATTTATGTTGAGTGTCGCACTGCGGCTCAGAGCACCTGCAACACCTCAAACTGCTGCACCTGGTTGTGGCAACCTTTAGCTCGAACTCAGCGCCGGGCGCTTGCCCAAGCAGGCGCTGGCCGATGGGGGAGTGCGGGGTAATCAGCATGATCTCCCGCTCGCCATCGATGATTTTCAACCCGGCAGCATCCGGTGCCAGCAGCAGCCAACGGCGCTGGTCGGCGGCGTCGGCCAACAGCACCAAGGCACCCAGCTGAATACCGCGTTGCGGATCAAAGTCGCTGAGCGGCAACTGCTGCAAGGCCAGCAGCGCTTGCTGGATTTCCGCCAACCGTCGCGCCTGTCCGGCGGCGAGGTAGGAAGCCTCAAGGCCTAAGGTGTCGTATTTGTTCTCGGCAATATTGGCTTTGTCGGTGGCGGCCTCATAGGCCGTTTGTGCGGCGCGCTGGGCGATCTGCAAATCGCTGCCGAGCTGTTCGAGGATGCGTTGCTGAAGCAGGGCTTTATTCATGGCGGTGGTAGGCGAGGGTGGCTGTGCAGGATAACGCATCTGTCAGGCCGCGCGGCGCCGCGCAGCTTTGGTGCGCTGCCGGGTTGAATCAGTCAGTTGTTTAACCCCCAGGTTGACGGGCCTCATCACGGCTAAATGCCGGATTAAAACGTGCTTGAGCGGCGGCTTTTAGGCAGCCCGGCGGGCGTCGTGTCTGGGCCGGCCTGCGTGGGCTTTTAGCCGTGAAAAAACTTCGCCAATGCGCTGAAAAGACGCACTTGCGGGGTTGACGTCGAAGAGTTGTGCACAATTGCGAGGCGCTCTGGCGGGCCGTGACGCAAAGTCGCGGAAAACCCGGTGTTTTTCTAATTGACTTTTTAAGTGCTTGATTCGTATAGATTTTTTTTGATGGTCAAAAAGTGATCAGATTGACTCAAGGGCCCGCCAGTACGGCTTTTTAGCAACTTCTGCAGAACTTACCCACTGAGTTATCCACAGAATCTGTGGATTGTCCTGAGCGCCCGCTCTAGGTTGCCCTCGGTTTTTTTTGCAAGGGTTTTTATCGGTTAAAAGCGTATTTTTTCAGCACCTTTTCCACTCAAAAAGCGCGGCCTAACTGCAACTCGCGCTACCGGCGGGCTGGGTATACTGATCGCCGCTTTTACTGGAGTCGGCGCATGCCTATCGATTTACCCAATCTGCTGCTTGGTCTGGCGCTGGCAGCGCTGCCCCTGCTGTTTTTGCTCTGGCAGCTGCAACAGCGTGGGCAACTCTTGCGCCAAGAGCGCCTGCTGCTGGATGAGCGCTTGAGCACCGCCCTGTTGGCGCAAGATGGTTTGAGCGCGCAACTCGACGACAGCCGCGCCGAGACCCTGCAACTGCGCGGCAGTCAGGCGCAGTTGCAGGCCGAGCTGGCGGTGGCCCGACGGGAAAGCGAGTTGCTGTTGCTGGAGAACGACAGCGCCCGGGACGTGGCCCAGCAATGCAGCCAGAGCAGCGCACAGAAAGACGCCGAGCTGCGCCGCCTGGATGCCGAACGTGCAGGTCTGGCTGCCGAATTGCGCGAACAACAAGACAGCCATCAGCAACGCCTGGCCGATTTGCAGGGTTCACGGGATGAGCTGCGGGCGCAGTTCGCCGAGCTGGCCGGGAAGATCTTCGATGAGCGCGAGCAGCGCTTCGCCGAAACCAGTCAGCAGCGCCTCGGGCAATTGCTCGACCCGCTCAAGGAACGCATTCAGTCCTTCGAGAAGCGCGTCGAGGAGAGTTACCAGCTGGAGGCCCGCGAGCGTTTCTCCCTGAGTAAAGAGTTGCAGCGCCTGCAGCAGCTTAACCAGCGTCTGGGCGATGAAGCCACCAACCTGACCCGCGCCCTCAAGGGCCAGAAAATCCAGGGCAACTGGGGTGAGTTGGTGCTGGAGCAGGTGCTCGAACACGCAGGATTAACCAAGGGCCGCGAGTACCTGACCCAAGTCAGCCTGACCAGCGCCGACGGTCAGCGCTTTCAGCCGGATGTGATCATCCAGTTGCCCGGCGACAAGCAGGTGGTGATCGATGCCAAGGTCAGCCTGACCGCCTATCAAGCGATGATCGTCAGCGAAGACGAGGCCGGCCGCGCCTTGGCCCTCAAACAGCATGTGTTGTCGCTGCGCAGTCACCTCAAGGGCCTCTCGCTGAAGGATTACCAGCGGCTGGAAGGTTTGCACAGCCTGGATTTCGTCTTGCTGTTTGTGCCGATTGAGGCGGCCTTTGCCGCGGCGCTACAGGCCGATCCGGGCTTGTTCCAAGAGGCCTATGCCCAGCACATCGTCATCGTCAGCCCGACCACGCTGCTGGCCACCCTGCGGGTGATCGACAGCTTGTGGCGCCAGGAGCGACAAAGCCTGAATGCGCGGGAAATCGCCGAGCGGGCCGGCGCCCTGTACGACAAATTTGTCGCCTTTGTAGTCGATTTGGATGAACTGGGCAGCCGCGTGCAACAGCTGGATAAGGCCTACGCCGCCGCCCGCAACAAGCTGGTCGACGGTCGCGGTAATCTGGTCGCACGGGTGGAGAACCTCAAACAACTGGGTGCCCGCGCCAGCAAAAGCCTGCCCGCCGAGCTGCTTGAGCGGGCCGGTGGCGAAGCCTTGCTGGATGAGTTGGACGATTAAGCCGGCGTAGCTCTTGGCCGGCTTAATCAGTTGGGTGCTGGGTGCAAAACGTAGGGCGGGCTTTAGCCCACCGAGGCCTTTATTCCGCGCTGGTGGGCTAAAGCCCACCCTACAAAACAGGGTCTGCAACACGTAACTGGGACATAGCCTTAAATTAGCCAAAGGGTCGCCAGCCCCGCCAGGAGTCCGGCCGCCATAATCGGCAGGGTGTACAGGGCGAGCTGGCGACCGCTGATCAGCAGGATCAGCAAGCCTTTGGCCAGGCTGTTGCTAAAGGCCGCCAGATAAATTCCTTGCACCGCTACCTGGCCGTTGAGCGCGCCATGGGCATTGCGTGCCAGTGACAGGGTGATGGCGTCGACGTCGCTCAGGCCGGACAGCAACGCGACCAAGTAGACGCCGACATCGCCCAGCCAGCTCTGGGCAGCCTCGACCATAAAGGCAATTAACACCAGTAGCGCGGCGAAGCGCAGGGCCGGAGCCAGCTCGAAAGGGTTTTTCAGCAGCGGTTCGGCGTTGCCCTCGGGTTCGCTGCCTGCGCGGCGAAAATAAAACAGCGCGCCGGCGGCGTAAATCAAGGCGCTCACCGCCAATGGCCAGATCAGTTGAGCGAGCAGCGCCGGGTTGACCAGGCTCACCTCCAGCAGTACCCGCGGGAACATCAACGCCGAGGTGGCGAGCAAGCCGCAAGCCAGCATAGCCGGCAGTTTGCCGCCTTGATGCAGGCGCGCCAGGGTGATGGTCATGGCGGTGGAGGAGACCATGCCGCCGAGCAGCGCCGTCACCAGCAAGCCTTTGCGTGGACCGATCAGGCGGATGGCAACGTAGGCGGCAAAGCCAATGGCGGCGATCAGCACCACCATCCACCAGGTGGCATAAGGATTGAACGCCTGCCACGGGCCATAGCCCTGGTTGGGCAGCACCGGCAGCAACACCAGGGAGATAAACAGCAACTGCAGCGCCCCGGAAACTTCCGCGGCCGAGAGTTTGTGCAAGGCGCTGTGCAGCGGTTGCTTGAGACTCAGTAGCAGAGCGATCACCACCGCGCAGGCGGCGGCCAGAATGCGTTGCTCGCTAAGGGCCAGGCTGCCGAGCAGAAAAGTCAGCAGCAGGGCGATGGGGCTGGTCAGACCTAGGTCGCCGGTGTGGCGTTGCTCGCCCAGGTAGCCGGCGATCACCAGCAGGCCGAAGATCAGCGTGATGCCGATCCAGGCATTCAGACCGTATTGGGCGCCGAGCAGGGCGGCCAGGCCGCCAAGCAAGCCGCTCAGGCCAAAGGTGCGAATACCGCCAATCAGGCGGTTATCTTCGGTGTCGCGGGCGCTCCAGCTCCGCTCGGTGCCTATCAACAGACCGACGGCCAAGGCCGTGGCAAAGTTCAGCAACAGTTCCAACGTGGCGGGCATGGGGCATCCTTGGCAGTGACAACTGCACTCAGTTTCAGGCTGTGTGAAAACTACTGCGCTCGGTTATGCGGCGTTAAAAACAGGCTCGGCCTGCTCATTTACAACTCGTAAACTCGGCTTTGGCATCCTGCGTCGCTCTACCTCCTGCATCCATGCAGTCGTCCGCGTCCTCGCTGACTTCGCCTTGTGACCCACATGGATGTGGGAAATGCAGCTAGCCCGTTCGGCGCGGGAGTCGCACTAACTTTCGCTCGCTACGTTTTGACACTGCCTGAGTTTAGCGCCCTGGTTGGCCTGCGGGCCTGCTTGAGATCAACGCGTTGCTCAGGCCAGGTCGACCATTCCCCGTTAGCCCTTGGGGACTCGGCGAACGAGACGTGATGGTAGGCATTCAGCCTGCCGGGCTGGCATGGCCGAGGGATTGGAAGGGGCGTAATTCGATCACGGGCTTCGGTGGTGGCGTCGCCAAGCGCTGGTGCTGCGTTCTGGGGCTGATGATCTATTGGGTATGTTTGGGTAAACAGCGCAAGAATCGTATTTCAATTGGCTATTTGCGGATGTTTTAGGCTGTGCTCTGCGCCAGTAAGGCCGTGTTTCCAGCCGCCGGTGAGCGGCTGGAAACATATCGCGGTCAGCTCGGCAGGGCTTGCGCCGCCGCCCGTTGCGCCGCCGGGGATTGCTGCAGGTAGGCCTCGGCCACGGCGATATTGCCCTCACTGCGCGGGTGGAAGCTCGGCACGAAGTAGCGCAGCACCGCCCGGCCGACGCCGGCCAGGGGCGGCAGCAGGTCGCGCTTACCCAGCGCCGCCCAGAGGCTGAGAAAGCCCCGGCTGTAACGGGTCCGTGGGTCCTGGCGCATCATCATCTGCGAGCCGCTGCTGAACAGGAACATCAGCATCGGCGTGGCGATCAGCATATACAGCCAGCGCGCTAGCAGGCTGCCGCCCAGGTGCACGTGCAGGTCGTGGGCGACGCAGCGGTGTTCGATTTCCTCGGCGCCGTGCCAGCGCAGCAGGTCGAGCATCACCGGGTCGGCGTCATCCAGGCTGCGGGTGGTGATGATCCAGTCGCCGAGCACGCAGGTGAAGTGCTCCACGGCGGCGATCAGCCCGACCCGCTGGCGCAGCCACCAGGTTTGCAGCCAGTGGCTCAGGGCGTTTTCCCCCAGCGGATGATCGCCCAGGGCTTTCTCGAACAGCCAGTCGAGGCGCTGGGTGTAGGGCTTTGGATCGATGCCATGGCGCAGCAGATAGGGCGTCAGGGCGCTGTCGTGGGCGCGGGCGTGCTGCGCCTCCTGGCGGATAAAACCGCGCACCTCTTCGCGCAGTTCAGGGTCGGTGACCTGCTTGACCGCCTGGTTATAGACCCGGCAGAACCAGAACTCGCCGGCCGGCAGCAGGATGTGCAGGGTGTTCATGATGTGCGAGGCCTCAGGCTCGTTTGGCACCCAGTGCAGCGGGGTGTCTTTAAAGTCGAAGCGCACCTTGCGTTGTGGCAGGCGTTGTTGCGGTTCTTGCGGCTGTTGGGCTTTTTTGCTCATGGGGATTCTCCTCGTTAGGCGGCCAGGTTCAGGCGGGCCAGCAGGCGCGACAGCCAGGGGGCGAAGCGCCACTGAGCGACGCTCAGGTGGGCTTCGCTGCCGACGGCGATGACCGCACGGTTGCGTTCGATGGCGCGGATCAGCTGCTTGGCGACGGTCTCGGGGCTGAGGTTGCGGCGCTGGTACAGACGCTGGGCGCGGGCTTTTTGCTTGGCTTCGGCTTCAGGGCTTAAGCCATGGAAGCGGGTGGCCTGGATGATCCCGGTATTGACCAGGCCCGGGCATACGGCGGTGACGCCAATCCCCTGGTCGGCCAGTTCGGCCCGCAGGCATTCGCTGAGCATCAGCACCGCGGCCTTGCTGGTGGCGTAGGCCGCGTAGTTGCGCGACGGTACGAAGGCCGCGGCCGAGGCGATATTGACTATATGGCCGCCCTTGCCTGCATCCCGCATCTGCCGGGCGAACAGCCGGCAACCGTCGATCACGCTCCACAAGTTGACCCGCAGCAGGCGCTCCCAGTCGGCGGCGCTGGTGTCGAGCATGGCGCCGGCCATGCCGATGCCGGCGTTATTGACCAGTATGTCGAGGCTGCCGAAGCGTTGCTGCACCCAGTCGGCGCAGGCCTGCATGGCGGCGCTGTCGCCCACGTCCAATTGATAGGCATGGGCCTCGGCGCCCAGAGCGCGGGCCAGTTCAGCGCTGCGCTCGGCGGCAGCCAGGTTGATGTCGGCGGCCAGCACGCAGGCGCCACGTTCGGCAAAATTCAGCAGGGTGGCGCGGCCGATACCGCCGCCGGCACCGGTCACCAGCACCGTCTTGCCGGCATCCGGCCCGGCGTTGGCCAAGACCCGCGCCCGTTGCAGCACCGGGCTGTCCTGCCCCTGGTCAATGTGAGCGATAAATTCGCCCAGCCAGCCGGCCAGTAGCGTCGGTTCGGCCAGCAGTTGCCAGTGCCCGGCGCGCACCTCGCGGCGCCACAGCTGGGGCGCCCAGCGGCTGAGTTGCTCGAACAGTTGTGGGCGCACATAGCGGTCCAGGCTCGGCACTATCAGCTGCACCGGCACTGTGGTGGGGCGCTGGCGCGGCTGCAGCAGGCTGCGGATAAAGTTGGCGCGGTACAGCTTGACCCCGTGCCGACCATCGGCGCCCAGGCTGGCGCTGACCTGAGGATCGCGCACCCCCTCGACCCGCCGCAGGTACTTGGGCCAGAGCCTGGTCAGCCCGGCACGCCAGAGCAGTTCCGGCAGCAGCGGGGTGTGAAACAAGCCGATATACCAGGAGCTGAGCAGCTGGCCGGCGACTTGCGCCCAGGCCTTCGGGCTTTTTTGCTGCAGGCGCTCGCGCATCCACTGGCCGACGTGATCCAGGCAGGGCCCGGAGATGCTGGTGTAGGAGGCCAGCAGCGGCGCCAGACGCGGCTCGGTGACCGCCTCCCAACTCTGGATCGAGCCCCAGTCGTGGGCGACCAGATGCACCGGCTGATTGGGGCTGGTGGCCAGGATCACCGCCTCCAAGTCATTGGCCAGTTTGCTCAGGTGATAGTCCAGGCGTTTACCGGGCTTGTCCGAGGCGCCAAAGCCGCGCACGTCGTAGGCGATGATTTGGTAGTCGGCGGCCAGCGCATGCACCAGCGGCAGCCAGACCTCGTGGTTGTCCGGGTAGCCATGCACCAGTAGCAGGGTTGGACCGGTGCGCTTGCCCCAGCGGTAGGCGGCCAGCTCGACGCCATCGCCCTGCACCCGCAGTTGCTCGGCGACCCAGGGTTCGGCGCGCAGCGGTTGTACCGGCAGAACCTGTGGCGCGTTCATGCGGCCACCGGCGTGCGGGTCAACAGGCCACGCTCCAGCCAGCGGCGCACATGGGGCAGGTCGTCATCCAGCCAGTAGGCATCGGTTTCTGTGACTACCAGCAATTCTTCAAACTTGGCGCCGACTCCGCGAAAGCCCAGGTGCGGCTCCACCGCCCAGAGGCCCGGGGTCGGTGGATGCTGCGAGCGCGAGTGGCTGGACCAGAGTGGCGACCAGCCTTCACGGCGACCGGTGACCAGGGCGTTTTTGACCAGGGTGGCGACATTGCGCACCCCGAAGCGCGCCAGTGCCAGCTTGGTCTGGCGGTCGCCGAGCTTCTCGACTCTATGAGCCAGCACCTCGAAGGGATAGGCCTTGTGGCGGGGCAGGGTGCCTTGTTCGGCGCAGAGGCGATCGACCGCCTGGCTGACCTGGGCCAGCGGCAGGCGTTGCTTGACCTGCTGTACTATCAGCTCGCGATGGGCCAGCAGGTCATCGAGCAGACGCTCCATCACTAGGTTCTCGCCCAGGCTGCCTGAGTAGCCGACATCGGCGGTGTAGGCGCCAAGGGTCGGGGCCACATCGAGGATAAAGGGCATGCCTTCGGCCAGCTGGGTTTTGCCCGGAAAGAACGCCAGGTTGAAGCCGCGCAGATGGCGCAGGCCATCGAAGCCTTCGAAGGCGGTGCGCCGGCCGAACCAGGCGAAAGGCTCGTGGAACCACTCCTTGACCCCATGATCCTGCAGCCAGGTCTTCATCAGCGCCGCTGCGGCTTTTTCGGTGATGCCCGGTTGCAGCTCCTTGGCGATGCTTTCTACACACTGATAAGCGAGCTGCTGGGTGGCGCGAAATTGCGTCA
>MHZN01000160.1:10432-11862 GCA_001830395.1 Pseudomonadales bacterium RIFCSPLOWO2_12_59_9
GGGGGGGAGGGGGGGGGGGGGGGGGTTTGTGGGTGATTAACTGTTACATCATTCAATGTCACAGTGATTATTGGTGAGGAAGGCCGGCGCTACCAGCGCCTTGATGGCCTGGGTTACTGCGTTGTTACCGCTGTTACCGCAGCCCTTGGGGCCTTGCTGCCGTTGGCTTGCGGGCTGTTTGTGGGGCTTGCCGTGGGGCTGGCTGCGCGCAAGTCCAACCCAAGGTTGGGCGGCTTAAGCGGGTTGTTGCTGGCCGCCGGGGCCGGCTATGATCGCCGCCATGAAAACTCTCCCCTCTTTATTGCAACGCCTGTTGCCCCAGCCCACCGTGGCGGTGGCACCTGAAGTGGCGGCGGAATTTACCGTCGATGAGCTGGCCCGTGAGGCCGGCACCACGGTGCGCAACCTGCGCGCCTATCAGGATCGCGGCCTGCTGCCGGCGCCTGAGCGGCGTGGGCGGGTGGGGATTTATAACGGCGAACACCTGGCCCGGTTGAAGCTGATCAGCGAGTTGCTGGAGCGTGGCTACAGCATCGCCAGCATCCGTGAACTGCTGGCGGCTTGGCAGCAGGGCCAGGGCTTGGCCCAGGTACTGGGGCTGGAGCAGGCGATTGTCGGCCCCTGGAATCAGGAGCAGGCCGGGCGCCTGGGCTTCGATGAGGTGCAGGCACTGTTTGGCGCCCAGCTCGATGATCAGCTGCTGGATCAGGCGCAAGCCCTGGGGTTGTTGGAGTTTGCCGGCGACCATCTGCGGGTGCCCAGCCCCCGGCTGTTCGCCGCCGGGGTGCAGCTGTTTCAGGCCGGTATTCCGTTGCCGGCGCTGTTGAATGAGTTGGCGGCGATTCGTGGCCAGGTCGAGCCGCTGGCCGCCGGCATAGTGCAGATGATAGTCACGCATCTGGTCAATCCGTTGCTGCTCAATGCCATGCCACGGGCCGAGGAGTTGGAGCGGCTCAGCGCCCAGTTGCTGCAACTGCGCCCGCTGGTGGAGGAGGTGGTGGAAACCGAACTGGCCCGCGGCCTGCAACAGTCGGCCAACCGCGAACTGGGCGAGCGGGTCGGCGACTTGCTCAAGGGTTTTGTTAAGCCCTAGGGTGCGTTGTGGTTGCCGTGCTTGGCTATGTCCCTAAGTGTTGAGCGCCACAAACCTCGTGGGAGGGGCTTTAGCCGCGATGCTTTGCCTTGCGTCTGCGAGTGCTGTGGTGGCGCGGGTCGCGGCTAAAGCCCCTACCAGAGCTACAACATGGCACAACAGCTACATAGCCAAAAGCTTCACGGGGCAGCCGCTGCTCCCGGCAGCTGACTGCATTTTCCACATCCATGTGGGTCACAAGCCCGCTTGTGTCAGTCCAAGACGTTAGGATTCGAGTTGAGAGCAGTAGGGGGCAGGCTGGACAGCCGCAGTGCCTGAGCACGAGTAGGAGCTAATT
>MHZN01000161.1 GCA_001830395.1 Pseudomonadales bacterium RIFCSPLOWO2_12_59_9
TTCCAGCTTGTAGGACATGCGCCCGGTGGCGCCATCATCCCACTGAAAATGGTCGGAGTAGATCGACTGTGGCGCGCCGTAGAAGGGGTTGATCAGCTCATCAAACTGCGCCGCGGAGAAATTCACCGTGTGCAAAAAAGTCCGCTGACCGGTGCGCTCGTGCGGGTCGGGGGCGTCGGAACGCATCAGCAAACCTGGGCTGTTGATGCCGCCGCCGGCCAGCACGTAATGCTTGGCTTTAACCGTGATCTTGCGGCCGTTGGGCGCGACGCACAGCTCATCCATGCCTAAGCATTCGATGCCGGTGACCTTGTTGCCGTCGTGCAGCAAACGCTGGGCGCGGGCCAGGTAGAGCAACTCACCGCCGTTGTTCAGGGCGCCGGGAATGGTGGTGACCAGCATCGATTGTTTGGCGTTGGTCGGGCAGCCCATGCCGCAGTAGCCGAGGTTCCAGCAGCCACGCACGTTGCGCGGAATCACCTTCCAGTGCAGGCCGAGCTTGTCGCAGCCGCGGCGGATCACGTCATTGTTGGCATTCGGTGGCAGCGCCCAGGGTGCGACACCGAGGCGTTCTTCCATACGGGCAAACCAGGGCGCCATCTCGGCCGGGCTGTGGCCTTTGACGCCGTACTCGCTGGCCCAGTGCTCCAGCGTCGGGTCGGGGGTGCGAAAACTCGAGGTCCAATTCACCAGCGTGGTGCCACCCACCGCGCGGCCTTGCATGATGGTGATGGCGCCATCCTTGCTCATCCGCCCCATGCCTTCCTGATACAGCGCGCCGTAGGCCTCGGGCTCCTGCATCTTGAAGTCATTACTGGTTTTCAGCGGGCCTTCCTCGATCAGCAACACTTTGAAGCCGGCCTGGCTGAGGATTTCCGCAGTGGTGCCGCCGCCCGCGCCGCTGCCGATAATGGCCACGTCGGCTTCCAGGGTCAGGTCCTGCTCGAGGCGCGAACCGTTATAGGTTTTCCAGCCGCTGGCGAGGCCTTGTTGAAACAGATCGGGTACGGGCATGGGCTACTGCTCTCAGGCAAATTCTGGTTTTAAGGGCTGCCCGATCAAGGTGTCGGCGAGCCGCGTAGGGTGGGCTTCAGCCCACCGACTTCGGGTATTTTTGGGCTAAAGCCCACCCTACAAATAAGCAGCAAGCCGAGGACTCATTGTGCTTATTGGATGAGTTCACACAGGTTAACGGGCTGTGGTTTTAAACCTTGGGTGGGCCGGGGTAACCGCAATGGGCCCAGGACTCTGGCTGGCCATACCAGGCCAGCATTACCAATTGCAGCAGCGAGGCGTGGCCCAGCTTCAGCAAGCTAATGGAGCTGTTCTGCCAGCGGCTCAGGAAGGCGCTGACCTGCGCCGCGCTGGCGTTCTCCCAGCTGCCCCAGACGCCGGTCAGCGGCCCGCGGGTCAGGCCCAGGGCGAGCACGTCGAACAGCTGCACCGTGAGTTTTTGCATCTCCGGCGAGAAGCGCGTGAGGCTGTAGTCGATGCCCCGGATGCTTTGTTCAACGGCGGCGCTCATCTTTTCGGCGCTCACCGCACCGTCGATGATCACCGGAATCAAGGCCCGCAAAAACGGCAAGTCACTGGCCCGCAGCGTGCTCAGGCCGCTGGCCGGCATGCTCGCCGAGCAGCCGCTGAGGGTGGCGGTAACCCCGGCCGTGGCCAGGAATGCTGTGCCCAGCAGGCCGACTTTAAGTAAGCCACGGCGGCTCAGGCCGGGTGCATCGAAGGTATCGGTACTCATGCGGGCTGTAACTCCTGGGCGGCGCGGGCGAAGGGGCGGGCGGCGTCGCCAACCAGGCTCATCAGAGCCTCGAGGCTCTGCTGGGCCTGGAACTCGGCGGGCGTAACCAGCAGCGTCAGGGTTTGTTCACCCTGCACATAGAGGGCCGGATAGCCATCTGCGCGGCTGCCGAACTCGCCGACGAAGGTGTCGCGATGCAGATAACGGGTCGGGATGCCCAAGTCGGCGACAAACTCCAGCCAGCCTTTGTTCATCTGCACGCCATCGTAGACCAGCATGCACAGCTGACAGTCGTAGGTGGCCGGCGAGAACTTCTTGTGCAGCAGGTGCATGACACTGTTCACCAGACCGCTGTCGCCGTTGTAGACGAAAATCAGCTGTTGCATGGTTGGGCTCCTTAGCGAATAAACAGCTTGTAGACCAACTTCTGGATGGCCTTGCCATAGGGCGGGTAGATCATCTTGGCGGCGTTATAGCGCTGCTTGATAAAGGTGCCCTTGGCGTGGCTGAAGGTCTTGAAGCCTTCGTGGCCGTGGTAGTGGCCCAT
The DNA here is from genome assembly GCA_001830395.1 of Pseudomonadales bacterium RIFCSPLOWO2_12_59_9. Taxonomy (GTDB): domain Bacteria; phylum Pseudomonadota; class Gammaproteobacteria; order Pseudomonadales; family Pseudomonadaceae; genus Aquipseudomonas. The sequence continues at coordinate 2,298 of MHZN01000161.1, forward strand.
GCCCGACGGGCCGACACCGCCGAACGGCATGTCGTCCTGGGCCACATGCAACATGGTGTCGTTCAGGCACACACCGCCCGAATGAGTCTCGTGCAGCACTCGTTGTTGTTCGTTTTTGTTGTAGCCGAAGTAGTACAGCGCCAATGGCCGTGGTCGTTCATTGATGTAGGCGAAGGCTTGCTCGATGCTGTCGTAGGGCACGATCGGCAGCAGCGGACCGAAGATCTCGTCCTGCATGATCTTCATCTGATCGTTCACATTCAGCACCAGGGCTTGTGGCAAACGCCGGCCTTGGCCTTCGGGGTACAGATTGAGCACCTTGGCGCCCAGGCTTTCGGCGTCACTGAGCAAGCCTTTAAGGCGCTGCAGCTGGCGGTCATTGATGATCGCGGTGTAGTCCGGGTTGTCTTGGAGTTTTGGGTAGAAGCTGGTGACGACCTTGCTGTAGGCCGCGACGAAGGCATCGACGCGGTTGCGTGGTACCAACACATAGTCGGGCGCGACGCAGGTTTGTCCGGCATTCAGGGTCTTGCCGAAGGCGATGCGCTCGGCGGCGTGTTCCAGCGGCACCTCGGCGGACACTATGGCCGGCGACTTGCCGCCCAGCTCCAGGGTCACCGGGGTGAGGTTCTCGGCCGCCGCGCGCATCACATGCTTACCGATGCTGGTGGCGCCGGTAAATAGCAGGTGATCGAAGGCCAGCTTGGAGAAGGCCACGCCGACTTCCGCTTCGCCCAACACCACGCAGACCAGGTCTTCCGGGAAGATCTTGGCCAGCAGATCCTTGACCAGTTGCGAGGTGACCGGGGTCGACTCGCTCATCTTGATCATCACCCGGTTGCCGGCCGCCAGGGCACCGATCAGCGGGCCCATGGCCAGAAACAGCGGGTAGTTCCAGGGCACTATCACGCCGATCACGCCCAGCGGTTGGTAGATGACCCGGGCAGCGGCCGGCTGGAAGGCCAGGCCGACGGCGCGGCGGGATGGCTTCATCCACTTCTTCAGGTTTTTGCAGGCGTAGTGGATGTTTTGCAGGCTCGGCATGATCTCGGCCAGCAAGGTTTCATCGGTCGAACGGTTGCTGAAGTCTTGGCAGATCGCCTTGATCAGCGCCTCGCGCTCACTGCTGAGCAGCTGGCTGAGGGCTTTGAGCCACTGCAGACGCTGCTCGGCGGTCGGCATCGGATTGGCGCGGAACGCCTCGCGCTGGCCGGCAAACAGCTGCTCGAGCTGGCTGATTTGCTGTTGCGCTTGCTGCAGGTGTTGCTGCAAATGCGGTTGTGCAGGAGCGATTTCGGCGATTTCGGCGGCCATGGGGAATCCTTGAAAAGATGCGCGGGCGGAATGTCGGTAGATTTTTAGAGTAATTACTCTATTGTGTCAAATAGCATGCAGCGCTAAGACCCCGTTGTGTACCAAACGAAAAGTTGGGCCGTGCATTTATTCGTTACAGCGGTGTCGTCGAGGCCCCTGGGCATTGCGCCCGTGGGCCTAGTTGGTCGATCCTGTGCGCCCTTTTTGAGTTGCCGCTCTGCGGCCCTGAGTGAGTTTGACGCGGCATGGCCAGCGCACCGATAAAAACCCGTGAACGCATCATCCAAGGCAGCCTGGAGCTGTTCAATGCCCAGGGGGAACGCAGCGTCACGACCAATCATATTGCCGCGCACCTGGGGATCTCACCCGGCAATCTCTACTACTACTTCCGCAATAAGCAGGCGATCATCGCCGAACTCTTCGGCCAGTACGAGCAGCGGGTCGACCAGTTTCTGCGCGTGCCGGCCGGCCGGGCGCTGACGGTTGAGGACAAGACCTTCTACCTCGAAGCCTTGCTGGCGGCGATGTGGCATTACCGCTTCTTGCACCGCGATCTGGAACACTTGCTGGAGTCGGACAGTGGCCTGGCCCAAGGTTATCGGCTGTTCGCCCAGCGCTGCATGATCAGCGCCCAAGGCCTGTATCAGGGCTTTGTCGAGGCCGGAATCTTGTTGATGAACAGCGCTCAGGTGGAGGCTTTGACCCTCAACAGCTGGATCATCCTCACCTCCTGGGTACGTTTTCTCTGCACCTCACGCGGTGACAGCGTCGAGCTAAACGAGGAGCAGCTGCGCCGTGGCATCTATCAGGTGCTGGCGCTGGAGAGCGGCTTTATCAGCGAGGCCGCCCGCCCCGCCGTGCAGGCGTTGCACGAGAAACTCTATGTGCCGCTGGAGCGGGTGATTTAAGACTCTCGCTAATGCGGGCGTGGCCGGCAGGATTGGGAGCTAGGTAGGGTGTACTCGCCGAAGGCAGTACGCCGCTGAGTTGGCGGACTGTTCGCTACGCTCCTGAGTCCGCCCTACGCCTTGCGGCACTAATCCCATGAGTACATAAGTCTTATGGCGAGCTGCTGCTACTCGGCGAGGCCGCCTTCGACAGCCACTGCGGAATCCGGCGCTCCAAGTACAGCCCAGGGTTAGCCAAAGAGCCGTCGATAAAGCCGACGTGGCCGCCGTGCGGGTGCAGTTCGAGCTGGGTGCTGGCGGCCAGTTCGCTGAGTTCCGGCAGGCTGTGGCGGAATACGAAGGGATCGTCGGCGGCCTGGATCAGCAGGGTGGGCACCTTGATCGCCGGCAGAAAGTAGCGGCTGGAGGCGCGGCGGTAGTAGTCGTCGGCATCGGCATAGCCATGCAGCGGCGCGGTGACCTGGCCGTCGAAATCCCAAAAAGTGCGCATCTTGTCCAGCGATCCCAGTTGCTCCAGTGCCGCCAGCTGCGGTTGCTGGCCGTTGACGCGAAAACGCTGTTTTTTGTTTTGCACATAGGCGCTGAGCTCGCGCATAAAGTGCGCCTGATAGACGCGGGAAAAACCCAGGCCGATACGGTCGGCGCAGTGATCCAGGCGAAACGGCACCGA
>MHZN01000162.1:0-22777 GCA_001830395.1 Pseudomonadales bacterium RIFCSPLOWO2_12_59_9
TGTTCGATGCCAATATCGCCACCTTCGAAGAAGACGGCGGCGCTTACAACCAAGCCGATGCGGCGGGCTTTATCAAGCTCAACGCACTGCGCATGCGCATCTCCGCCAACAAAGGCCGCAAGCTGTTCTAAGCCTTTGTAGTGGAAAAAAAACGCTCCGCTCGCGGGGCGTTTTTTTTTTGCGTGGATTTAATACTAGTGAGTTTGTTCGGCGGCCAGGACAGTCGTAGTGGCGGGCTTGCTGTATTGCTGCACCAATGCCAGCAGGCTGTCTTGCGGGGCGAATAGCACCTCCACGCGGCGATTCAGGGCGCGGCCGGCGCCGCTGTCGTTGGCCGCGCGCGGCATGTCAGGGCCCACGCCCTTGAGCAGCATCCGATCACGTTTAAAACCGCTCAGGCTGAAGATCCCCGCCACGGCTTGGGCGCGTTGCTGGCTCAGGCTGCGATTGAGCTCCAGCTTGCCGCTGCTGTCGCTGTGGCCAAGGATCAGCACTGCGGGTGCTTGGGCATCTTTGGCTGTGAGTTTGGCGATCCGCGTCAGGGCGCCAAGCTTGGCCGGCAACAGCATCTGCGGTCGATCGGGGTTAAAGCTGCCTTGTACCGGAATGCTCACCATCAGCACATCAGTGCGTCGCTCCAGGGTAAAGCCACTGCCTTCGAGGGCCGTGCGCAGGGGCGCCTCGTAGAGATCCAGCCAGGCCTGGGTGCGCGCATTTTGCAGGCTTTGCGGCGTTTGCCCCTGCTCGGTGGCAGTGATTTTTGCCGGCTTGGCACTGGAGGTGAATGACCACCAGCTTGCATCGTCGGGCTTCGCCTGGGGCTGAAGCTGTTCAGTCGTTTGGGTTTTTGCGCTATTGCTGGCGGATGAAAACGACCACCAGCTTGAGTTGTTGTGTTCGGCTGCAGGTTGGCTGCAGCCAGCCAGCAGTGCCAAGGCGATTGGCAGATAAATTCTATTCAACATGCAGCCGTTTCCTGAGCAAGCGGGTCGGGGTTTGAGTCGTGATTGGCCCAGTGGTTCATTTTACCTGGTGCGCGCGGTGCTGGCAGGTCAGTGGACAGCGGTTCACAATAGGCCACTGGGTTATTTGTGAGGCAGGTAATATGCGAATTTTGCACACCATGCTGCGGGTCGGCGACTTGGATAAATCCATCGCCTTCTATACCGAGGTGCTGGGGATGACCTTGCTGCGCCGTAATGATTATCCCGATGGCCAGTTCACCCTGGCCTTCGTCGGCTATGGCGACGAGGCGCATAACAGCGTGATCGAGCTAACCCATAACTGGGGCGTCGAGAGCTATGAGTTGGGTACGGGCTACGGCCATATTGCCTTGGAAGTGATGGACGTCTACAAGGCCTGCGAAGACATTCGCGCCCGTGGCGGCAAGATCACTCGCGAAGCCGGGCCGATGCAGCATGGCCGCAGCATTCTGGCCTTTGTCGAAGACCCGGACGGCTACAAGATTGAGCTGCTGTCACCGTCGCGCAAAGACTGATTGAGCACGCAGAAAAAAGCCCCGTCAGGTGAGTTGGCGGGGCTTTTTTTTTGTGCCGAAAATTGTGTCGAAACCCAAGTTGCAACTGCTGCTAAAACTTGGCTTGGACGAGTGCGTTAGAGGTCAAAGTCATAGTCGTTGAGCTGCTTTTGCAGGCGCCGCTCTTCTAAGTAGTTATCAATAATTTTACGTTTGGCCAGATTGGTCTTGGCTACCTCGATCGGCGCTTCGGGGGCTTCTTCGCCGTCTTCGGCGGTCAGCTCATCGTCGACTTCGAGTGGTTGCTTGTCAGTGCTCATCAGCTTCACTCCGGTAGGCGGGATGCCATTGGCGCAACTTATAACGGTAAAACCTGTGCGGGTAAAAAAGATTTTGTTAATGGTTAGTATAGCCAAAGCGTTAAAGATTCAATCGTCGCTGGTCTTTTGCTTGAACTCGCAGAGGTCTTCAATCCGGCAGCTGCCGCAGCGCGGTTTGCGCGCCTGGCAGACATAGCGGCCGTGCAAAATCATCCAGTGATGGGCGTCGAGCAAGAATTCTTTGGGTACAAATTTCAGCAGCTGGCGCTCCACTTCCAGCACGTTTTTGCCGGGGGCGACGCCGGTGCGATTGCTGAAACGAAAGATGTGCGTATCGACCGCCATGGTCAGTTGCCGAAACGCGGTATTGAGCACCACGTTGGCGGTTTTACGGCCGACACCGGGCAGCGCTTCGAGTTCTTCGCGGGTCTGCGGCACCTGGCTGGCATGTTTCTCCACCAGCAGCCGGCAAGTCTCGATCACGTTTTTGGCCTTGCTTGGGTACAGGCCAATGGTCTTGATATAGGTGCACAGGCCGTCATAGCCAAGGGCGTAGATGGCCTCGGGGGTGTTGGCCACCGGATAGAGTTTGGCGGTGGCCTTGTTGACGCCCACATCTGTGGCTTGCGCCGAGAGAATCACCGCAATCAGCAGCTCAAACGGCGTGGAATAGGCAAGCTCGGTTTTCGGCTCGGGATCATCTTCGCGCAGGCGGCGGAAAATCTCGTAGCGTTTGGCAGCGTTCACTCTATGACTCCGGTTACTCGAACCCGTCGGCTTGGCGTTGCGGCAAGCGGGCCTTGATTAATTTTGGCGCGTTCGAGGGCGCGGGCGTCAAGCTGGTTTTTAGCGGCAATCAGCAAGCCCAAGAGCAAGAAAGCGCCGGGCGGTAAAATCGCCAACAAAAATCCCGAATAATTGGGCAGCAAGGTGATCTGCCAGTTGGCGGCCATGGGGCCGAACAATAGCTGCATATTGCTCAGCAGCATGCCGGTGCCGAGCAGTTCGCGCAGGGTGCCGAGCGCCAGCAACACCAAGCCAAAACCGGCGCCCATCATCAGCCCGTCGAAGCTGGCCTTGGCCACGTTGTTCTTGGCGGCAAAGGCTTCGGCGCGGCCGAGGATGATGCAGTTGGTGGTGATCAGCGGAATAAAGATGCCGAGGATTTGGTACAGCTGATAGGTGAAGGCCTGCATCAGCAGTTCGATGCAGGTGGTCAGCGCCGCGATAATCATCACAAACACCGGCAGCCGCACCGCATCGCTGACCTGATTGCGGATCAGCGCCACCGTGGCGTTGGAGAAGGCCAGCACCAGCGCGGTGGCGATGCCCATGCCGAGGGCGTTGACCATCGAATTGCTGACTCCCAATAGCGGGCAGAGGCCGAGCAGCTGCACCAGCCCCGGATTGTTCTGCCACAGGCCATTGATGGCGATTTCGCGATAACTAGCCATTGCTGTTTCTCCCGGTGCTGTTCTCCACCGCCGTGCTGCCGGGGCTGAGCAGCTCGCGCTGGTGCGCATCAAAATAGCGCAGCGCTTGGTGCACGGCTTTGACCACGGCGCGCGGGGTAATGGTGGCGCCGGCGAACTGATCAAACTGGCCCAGGTCTTTCTTTACCGCCCAGCCGGATTCTGCTGGATCACTCAGGGATTTACCGTCAAAGCCGTGTATCCAGGCGCTTTTGGCTAGCTCGATCTTGTCGCCCAGACCTGGGGTTTCTTTGTGCTTGAGCACGCGCACCCCGGCCAGCTGACCGTTGGCCTTGATCGCCACCAGCAGATGGATGGCGCCGCTGTAACCGTCGGCTGCGGTGACCGGTAAAATCACCGCGCTTGGCTGGCCGCTCAGGCGGGCGATGTAAGCGTTTTTAGAGCTGCGATTGCCCAGCAAGGGGTCGACGGCCAGCGTCACCTGGCTGTCTTGCAGCAGGTTATCAAAACTGCCTGCCGGCAATAACTGGTTGAGCAGCTGGGTTTGCGCGGCGCGCTCGGCGGCGACAATGCGCGGCGCTGTGAGCTGTTGGGTGATGGCCACCAGCCCGACCGTGACCACGGCAAACAGGCCCAGCAGCAGGCTGTTCTTCAGCATCGAGCGACTCATTTCCGGCAGGCTCATGTTTATTCTCCGACCTTGAAGCCGCGTTCGGCCTTGCTGTGGCCGTAGGTGCGCGGGCGACTGTAGTAGTCGATGGTCGGCGCGGCCAGATTCATCAGCAGCACGGCGAAGGCCACGCCATCCGGGTAGCCGCCCCAGGTACGGATGATGTAAACCAGTACGCCTACGCCTGCGCCAAAGATCAGCCGGCCGAGATTGCTGGTGGCGCCGGAGACCGGGTCGGTGACGATAAAAAACGCGCCCAGCATGCTGGCGCCGGTCAGCAGGTGAAACAGCGGCGAGCCGTTGGAGTCCGAGCCGCTGCCATTCCAGAACACCAGGCTCATAACAAACAGTGCGCCGAGCATGCCCAGCGGCGCGTGCCAGCTGATCAGCTTCTTGTGCAGCAGGTACAGGCCACCGAGCAAGAAGGCACCATTGACCCATTCCACTGCGTTGCCTCCGAGGCTGCCGAAGGCTGGATTGTTTAGCCATAACTCGTCGATGGTCAGGCTCTTATTAAGTTTGAGCACGTCGAGGGCGGTGGCCTGACTCCAACCGTCGGGCAACTGGGTCAGACCGAAAATCTGCTCAATGCCGGCGAGCATGCCGACGCTGTGGGGCGCCGGCCAGCGGGTCATTTCCAGGGGAAAGGAGATCAGCACCACCACGTAGCCGAGCATCGCCGGATTAAAGGGGTTTTGCCCCAGACCGCCATACAGCTGCTTGCCAAAGCTAATGGCAAAACCGACCGCCACCAGGGTCAGCCACCAGGGCGCATAGGGCGGCAATGCCAGCGCCAGCAGCACGGCGGTGACCAGCGCGCTGCCATCGCGCAGGTAAAAACCTATGGGCCGTTGGCGGGTGGCCAGGATCGCCGCCTCGAATCCCAGCGCCAAGAGGCCGGCCCAGAGCAGGTTGACCAGGATGCCGACACCGAACAACCAGGTCAGCGCCAGCACGCCGGGCAGCGTGGCCAGCAGCACCTGCAGCATCACCTGTTGGGTGCGTTGTGGGCCTGTGGTGTGCGGTGAGGTGATACGGGGCAGGGCCATTGGCGCTCCGGTTTAAATGTGCCTTGCAGCTTGGGCCAAGAGCCCAGTCTACGAATTTTGCTGTTGCTGTAAGTGTTGCTCGGCCGTCAGCAGCCGCTGGCGTGCGACGCTCAGCGCCGCCTCTGGCGTGCCTGGTTCACGCGCCAATTTACTCAAGTCGGCGCGGGCCATGGCGAGTTCGGTTTTCAGGGCGCGGGTGGTCTCATCGATTGGCTGTTTATCCAGCCGCTGCAGATTCGGCGCCGGTTTGCCGCAGGCATCTTCAGCTGCATGCAGGGCTTGTTCGGCGGCTGCCAGGGCGGCGCGCAATGACGGCAACTGGTCACTGTCGGTGCCGGCTTGCTCGGCTTTTTTCAGCTCAGCCCGGCGCATCGCCAAGGCGATTTTGGCCTGTTTGAGCGCTTGCATGGCGGGGCTGGCGGGTAGCGGATCGACGCTGGCGGGCCGCGGGCTTGGCAGGCTTTCGAGTAAGGATTCGGCTGCCGTCAATTGGCTGCGTAAGCCTTGCAGTTGGCTGGTTTGCTCGGCGTTGGGTGCTTCGAGTTGTTCGAGCTTGCGCACTTGCGCCCGCAGCATGGCGACTTCGATCTTGGCTTTTTTCAGCGCCTGTTCGGCGTTTGGCACGCTGACGGTTGCTGGGCTTACCGTGGTCAAGGCGGCGTCTAAGGCGCTTTGTGCCAGCAGTGCGGCGCCGCGCAGTTGTTCCACCTGGGCTTGCAGCTCGCCGGTATCGCCACCCTTGTCGGTATAAAGGGACAGTTGTTTCTCGGCTTTTTTCAAGGTGACCTGGGCCATGCTGGCGGCGATCTTGAGTTTCTTCTGCAGCTCACTGAGGCCAGCCGGTGCTGCGGTTAAGGCGCCGGGCTCAGTGGTGGTTTGATTGGCTGCCAGGGCCGCCTTGGCGTGGGCGGCTTTCTCGGTGCGCGCTTGGCGTTCGGCGTCTCTGCGCTCTTGCTCGCAGCGCAAGCGTTCCTGGCGCTGCTCAAAACGTTGCCGCGATTGTTCGGCTTTCAGTTGCTTGTTTTCCAACTCGCGGATCTCGGCCTTGGCGGCGCGGTAGTACTGCACCAGCGGAATGCTCGAGGGGCAGACATAAGCGCAGGCGCCGCATTCGATGCAGTCGAACAGGTGGTGGGCCTTGAGCTGTTCGTGCTGCTGGCCGAGGGCGAAAAAATGCAGCTGCTGCGGTAATAGGCTGGCCGGGCAGACGTCGGCGCAGTCGCCGCAACGAATGCACGGCAGTGCTGGCGGCGGCGCTGGCAACTCGCTTGCGGTGCTGGCCAGCAGGCAGTTGCTGGTCTTGATCAGCGGCACCGCAAGGCTTGGCAGGCTAAAGCCCATCATCGGTCCGCCCAGCAGTAGACGATCAAGCTGGGCCTCTTGCAGGCCGGCGAAATCCAGCAGCTCACCCACCGGCGTGCCGATCAGCGCCTCGACATTCATCGGTCGGCTCAGTGCGGCGCCGGTCAGGGTGGTGATCCGCGAGATTAACGGCCGGCCTTCAATCACTGCGGCATGGATGGCCACCACCGTGCCGACGTTCAGGCAGAGCATGCCGATATCAGCGGGCAATCCGCCGCTGGGTACTTCAGCGCCGGTGAGTAGTTGAATCAGCTGTTTTTCACCGCCAGAGGGGTATTTGGTCGGCAGCACCCTGAGGCTGAAAGGCCGCTCGCCTATGGCGGCCTGCACGGCGGCGATGGCCTCGGGCTTGTTGTCCTCAATGCCGATCAGCACCACAGTCGGTGCAATCAGCTGCGCCAGGATCTCGATGCCGCTGATCAGCTGCGCCGCCCGTTCACGCATCAGGCGGTCGTCGGCAGTGATGTAGGGTTCACATTCAGTGCCGTTGATGATCAGGCTGTGAATCTTTTGCGCCGAGCGGGCGCTGAGCTTTACCGCAGTCGGGAAACCGGCGCCGCCCAAACCATTGATGCCGGCGCTGCGAATAATCGCCAGCAACTCGGCCGGCGTTAAGCTGCGGTAGTCCGGGCAGGGCGACAGCTCAGTCCACTGCTCCAGGCCATCGCTGTCGATCACTATGGCTTCGCTCAGGAGCCCCGAGACATGCGGGTAGGGCTGCGGGCCGATAAAACTGACGATGCCCGAGGTTGGCGCATGCACCGGTACGCTGACCATGCCATTGGCGGCGGCAATCAACTGGCCCTTGAGCACCCGCTCACCGACCACCACGCAGGGCTCGGCGGGTGCGCCTATATGCTGGTTCAGCGGCACGATCAGCCGTTTTGGCAGCGGCGCCGGCTGAATCGGCGTGCCGTTGGACTGACTTTTATGTTCGGCCGGGTGAATACCACCGGGCATTTCCCACAGTTGTACCCGGCTCATGCGGCGTGCTCGCGGTCGGTGGCGATCAGTTGGCCAGGCGGCAGAGGTTGCGACCAGTGCCAGCTTTGCAGGTTGCCACCGACCGGCAGCATGTCGATGCAGTCGACCGGGCAAGGCTCGACGCACAGATCGCAACCGGTGCATTCGGAGGCAATCACCGTGTGCATTTGCTTGGCCGCGCCGAGAATCGCATCCACCGGGCAGGCCTGAATGCACTTGGTGCAGCCGATGCATTCGGCCTCGCGAATAAAGGCTACCATCTGCGGCTTTTCGCCTTCGACGGCGTCCAGAGGTTCGACTTCGACATCAAGCAAATCCGCCAGCGCCTGAATAGTGGCTTCGCCGCCGGGTGGGCATTTGTTGATCTTGTCGCCGCCAGCAATGGCTTCGGAGTACGGCTTGCAGCCCGGATAGCCACACTGTCCGCATTGGGTTTGTGGCAGTAAGGCGTTGATTTGCTCAGCCAGCGGATCACCCTCAACCCGAAAGCGCACTGCGGCAAAACCCAGAATCGCACCGCAGATCAAGCACAGGACGAGCAGCGCCAGCACGGCGCTAAGCACCATGCTCATGGTTGACGGGCTCGTATCAGCATTGGTGTCTCATAGCTTGATCAACCCGGCAAAGCCCATAAAGGCCAGTGACATCAAGCCGGCGGTGATCATGCCGATCGCCGCGCCGCGAAATGGCAGTGGCACATCGGCGATGGCGATGCGTTCGCGCAGGGCGGCAAACAGCACCAAGACCAAGGAGAAACCCAGGCCTGCGGCGAAGCCATTGGCGGTGGCGGTAATAAAGGTGAATTCGCCCTTGTTGGCGTTCAGCAGCGCTACGCCGAGCACGATGCAGTTGGTGGTGATCAACGGCAGAAAAATCCCCAGCACCCGGTACAGCAGCGGGCTGGTTTTATGCACCACCATTTCGGTGAACTGCACCACCACGGCAATCACCAGAATGAAACTGATGGTGCGCAGAAACTCCAGGTCTAACGGCTTCAACAGGTATTGCTGGATCAGGTAGCAGCTCATCGCCGCCAAGGTCAGCACAAAGGTGGTGGCCAACGACAGACCAATCGCCGTCTCGATACGCTTGGACACCCCCATAAAGGGGCATAGGCCAAGAAACTGCACCAACACGAAATTGTTGACCAATATAGAGCCGACCAGAATCAGGGCGAGTTCGGTCATGCGGATTTGCTCATGTAGCTGCGCTCAGAAGTCGGGCATCGGCCAAGAAACTGCGCTAGCGCAAAGTTGTTGACCAGAGTGGAGCTGATCGGAATCAGGGCGAGTTCGCTCATGTCAGTGTGCTCATGCTCGTTCGCTCATAGGGCGTGCCGCCGAGGGCGGGGCAGGGGCTCCATTATCGGGAACTGCCGCCGCCGCCGCAATCGCCGAGGGTGGCTAGTGGTGCGGCAGCGGCTGGGCGCGAAACTACCGAAGGCATGGCAGTCTGCCACTTATCGTTCATTTAACACCGTTTGCCGCTCGCTAATTAGCATGTTTGCGCAACGGGGCTAGCATGTGATGTGCAGGGATACGCAACAAGACTTAAGTTCGGTCTCAATTGTTGGATGCTACTGAGTACCGCACAGTTGCTGGGAGTTTGCCGTATGGCAGTCTCGCGAACCCGTGGATTTACCCTGATAGAACTGATGATCACCGTTGCCATCATTGGCATTCTGGCGGCCATCGCCTATCCCAGCTATATGCAGTACATCATCCGCGGCAATCGCGCCGCCGCCCAGGCGCAGATGATGGATATCGCCAATCGCGAGCAGCAGTTCCTGCTGGCCAATCGTGCCTATGCCAGCAAGACCACCCTGATAGACAGTGGTTATGGGTTGCCGAGTGAAGTCAGCGACAAATACGGCTATGACATCGCAGTGGGCACGGGAACTGTGCCGTCCTACACCATTACCTTTACTCCGACAGGCAGCCAGGCCAGTGATGGCGCTCTGACCCTCGACAGTGCCGGGAACAAAACCCCGCTAGACAAGTGGTGAGCACGATGAACGCAAGGTGTTCTGTGCCGCGGGGGTTCAGTTTAATTGAGGTGCTGGTGACCCTGGTCATCCTCGCGGTTGGTTTGCTCGGTGTGGTGGGGCTGCAGGCGCGCCTGCAACAGTCCGAGATGGAGGCTTATCAACGCTCTCAGGCCTTGATCCTGCTGGATGATATGGCCAACCGCCTGGCTGCCAATCGCAATGCCGCGGCCAGCTATCTTACGGGCACTAGCAGCCCGCTTGGCGCGGGTATGACGTGTCCGACAGCCACAACTAACCAGTTTGAACTCGATCGCAAGGAGTGGTGTGAAGCGCTCCAGGGCGCCGCCGAAATCAGTAGCAATAGCAGAGTTGGCGCCATGCTCGGTGGGCGCGGTTGTGTGCAGTCATTGGGGGGCGGTCAGTATCTGCTGACGGTGGCTTGGCAAGGTATGGGGCCGTTGGAAGCGCCACCGGCGGGCGTGGCGTGCGGGCAAAACAGTTACGACGGAGTCAGTGGCAGTGCCTGCCATGATGATCTTTGCCGGCGCGTGGTAACCACCATAGTGCGGGTGGCCACGCTATGAGTATGGGATGCAGGGCACCGGCAGGTGGCGAGCGGCATCTGGGCGAGCAATTTCATGATGTGGATGGCGCCGTTATGAACAGTGCATGCTGGGCTCGGGGTAGCGGCGTTTGGCGTTCGCGTGCCCAATTTTATGCCGCAGGTGGCCAGGCCATGAATCGTTCTGCCTGGATGCCAACCAAGACCTGTGCGGTTGGCAGGCAGCGAGGCTTTGGTCTGATCGAGCTGATGGTGGCCATGGCCATTGGCCTGTTTCTGACCGCAGGGATTCTGGCCATCTATCTGAACATGAGCCTCAGCAATGCGGAAATGGCCAAGACCAATGTGCAGATCGAAAACGGCCGTTTGGCCATCCAGTTGCTACGCGAGGACCTGGTGCATGCGGGCTTCTGGAATGGTTTTATTCCCGAGTTTGATGATCTGACCTTGGCCACTGCCCCCTCGGACTATCCGACGGCCGTGCCAACGCCCTGCTTTGCCTACTTATCCTGGTCGAGTAGCAGTCGGCGTATCCGTCTGGGCGTGCCCGTGCAGCTTTACCGTAGCTTGCCATCAAGCTGCTCGACGGCATTGCCTAACAAGCAGGCCAACAGCGATGTGTTGTTGGTGCGGCATGCCCAAACCTGTGTGGCCGGGGTGGGCAATTGCGAGGTTGATACCCCCGGAAAACTGTATTTTCAAACCTCCCAGTGTGAGGGCGAGGCTCGCTATGTGCTGGCCGACAGCGGCTTTACCTTGCATAAGCGCGACTGCGTGACGGCGGCCGAGAAGCGCAAGTTCGTCAATAACATCTATTACCTGCGCGATTACGCGGTCACTGCTGGCGATGGCATACCGACCTTGATGCAGTCGAGCTTCGATCTGATGGGCGGCAACCTGACCCAGCAGGTGGCAGTGCCGATGATTGAGGGCGTCGAAGCCATGCGTTTCGAGCTTGGGGTCGACAACATCAGTGACAGCGGTGCAGCAGTCGATTACAGCCAGCCGGTGGTCTGGGCTAATCCCAATATCAAGAACTCCCCGACCAACCGGGGCGATGGCGCGACCGATGTTCTCTGCACTTCGGCGACTCCCTGCGATCTGGATGGCATGGCCAATAGCGTAGTGATCAAGGCTTATTTGCTGGTGCGCAGCCTGGAGGCGAGCCCAGGTTACAGTTCGGATAAAACCTACAGTCTGGCGGGTGAAACCTTTGGCCCCTACAGCGACAGCTTTAAACGCCACGTTTATATGACGACTGTGCGCCTCAGTAATATCTCCGGCCGGAGGGAGACCCCATGAAGACGTTGCCGCATTCCCAACAAGGCATGGTGCTGGTGATTGGCTTGATCATGCTACTGCTGTTGACCTTGATGGTTTCCACGGCATTCACCCTGAGTTCCACCAACCTGCAGGCGGTTGGCAACCAGCAATGGCGCAGTGAGGCGCTGGCGGCCAGTGATGTGGCGCTGGAGCAGGTTATTCCCTCGCTCAAGCCTCCACTCTCCGGTGGTTACACGAGGCCGCTCCCCAGTAACGATCTGCAGGTGGATATCAATAACGACAATGTTAATGACTACCTCGCCGATATCACCCCTTCGTGCGTGCGGGCCACCCTGGCCGGCGCTGCAGACCCGAGCAGTTTGACTCTTGCGGGCCTGTCCAATTTAACCTGGAACACGGTCTGGGATCTGGAAGCCAGCGTGCTGGATGCCGTCAGCGGTGCCTCGGTGCGGGTCCGCACGGGAGTGCGGGTGCTGTTGTCCGATGCCGAGAAGAATATTGGCTGTCCCTGAGGCTGTAGTGAGGAGTGATTATGCAATCCTTTATTTGCAAACTGCTGTTGCTGGGCATGCTGACTGCGGTCGCCGGGGCGCGGGCCGAGGACATTGACCTGTTCGTCGGCACACCGCCGAGCGTCACCGATATACCGAATGTGCTGGTGATTCTCGACAATACGGCGAACTGGAATACCCCCTTCACTAACGAGATAGCCGCGCTGTCATCGGTGGTCAGCGCCTTGCCGGCCGACAAATTCCGGGTTGGCCTAATGTTATTTACTGAGACCGGTGGTGGTAACTCCGGTAACGATGGTGCCTATGTGCGGGCCGCCATCCGCCAATTGAGCGCGGCGAACAAGCTCAGTTATCAAGCGCTGGTGGACAATCTGGATGTGGGGGATGACAAGGGCAACGGCGGCAAGATCGCCAAAGCCATGGAGGAGGCTTATTTGTATTTTTCGGCCGGTGTTCCACATGCAGGGAATAACAAGAAGAAGACCGATTTCACCGGTAACAGCGGCGTGAATGCCAGTTCAGATGCTATCTACGCCCTGCCCGCTAATGCCCTGCCAGCCAAGGCGGCGACTCGGTACAACAGTCCGCTGGTGTCGGGCTGCGCGAAGAATTTCGTTATCTATATCAGTAATGGCGCGGCGCAAGACAACAACTCCGACATTACCCAGGCGACTGCAGCACTGGCCGCCCTCGGGGGCTCGACCAGTACTATTGCCATCAATCCAAGCGGCTCCCAAGATAACGTGGCCGACGAATGGGCGCGCTTTATGAAGAAGAGCAGCCTGGAAATAGTCACCTACACGGTGGATGTCAACAAGGTCACCACCGGCCAGGGGCCGGGCTGGACGGCCTTGCTGCGAAGCATGGCGCTGGTCAGCAAAGGCAAGTACTTCGATGTCAGCAGCAGTGGCACGGACATCGCCGATGCCCTGGTAAGCATCTTTTCCGAAATCCAGCCCACCAACAGCGTGTTTGCCTCGGTGAGTCTGCCGGTCAGCGTCAACACCCAGGGCACTTATCTGAATCAAGTTTTTGTCGGGATGTTCCGGCCAGACGCGGGCTCCTTGCCGCGCTGGTTTGGTAACCTCAAGCAATACAAGCTGGGCATGACTGACGGTGTGCTCAAGTTGCAGGACGCCGACGGCAGTTCCGCGATCAATGCGTCGACGGGCTTCGTTACTGCCTGCGCCCGCAGTTTCTGGACGCCCTTGGCTCCCGACGATTATTGGGGTTTCAGCCCGAGCGGCACTTGTGGGATCGCGAATTCGGATGCTTCCAATTCGCCGGATGGCAATATCGTCGAGAAGGGCGCCCAGGCTTATCGGCTGCGCACAGACAGCTCGCGCACGATGAAAACCTGTTCGCCAGTCTTTGCGACCTGCGCCACCACCAGTGCCCTCGATTCTTTCGATACGGCCAACACCGCCATCACCCAGAGCTTGCTTGGTGTGGCCAGCGCCAGTGAGCGCAGCAGTTTAATCAACTGGGCGCGCGGCCAGGACTTGAAGGATGTCGAGGAAAATGCCAATGGCATCACCACGGAAAATCGCGCGTCGATACATGGCGATGTGGTGCATTCGCGACCAGTGGCGATCAACTATGGCACCGACGCGGCACCACAGGTGGTGGTCTATTACGGTGGCAACGATGGCGCCTTGCGGGCGGTGAATGGCAACCGCAGCGCAGCGATAGACACCGATTTTGCGGCCGGCAGCGAACTCTGGTCCTTCGTGCCGCCCGAGTTCTACGCCAGCCTCAAGCGCTTGTACGACAACACCACCACCATCAGTTTTCCTGGGCATACCACCAGCTCCTCGGCCTCGGAGCCGACACCCTTGCCCAAGGCCTACGGCTTCGACGGGCCGGTCACGGCGCTGCAGGATGGGGGTGAGTCCTGGCTCTACAGCACCATGCGGCGTGGCGGTCGGGTTCTGTATGCCTTTGACGTCACCAGCCCGACGGCCCCGGTGATGAAGTGGAAGCGGGGATGCCCGAACAATATTCCAGCATCTGGGGCGATCGATGATACGGACTGCACTACGGGTTTTACTGGTATCGGCCAGACCTGGTCATCGCCCCGATCCTTTAAGGCCAGCGGCTATGGCGGTGGCAACACGCCGTTGCTGATCATTGGCGGTGGCTACGATACCTGTGAGGATGGCGACCCGCAGACCTGTAGCTCGTCCACCAAGGGCAACCATGCTTATGTGCTGGATGCCGATACGGGGACGCTGCTTAAGACTTTCGATACCGAGCGCAGTGTGGTCGCCGACATTGCTCTGGTGCCCGATAGCAGCGGCCGGGTGATCTATGCCTATGTGGTCGACATGGGCGGTAATGTCTATCGCATCAGTATGGGGGCTCTGGCGCCTGCGGCCTGGAGCATGGTCAAAATTGCCGACCTGGGCTGCAGTACCACTGCCGATTGCAATCCCAATCGCAAGTTTATGTTTACGCCGGATGTGCTCGCCGATGCCGGTGGCTATGTTCTGCTGCTGGGCAGTGGTGATCGGGAGAAACCTTTGCTCAGCTACACCGGCGCGACCAGCGTCAGCAATTATTTCTTTATGCTCAAGGATCAGCCGACCAATGCCAGCTGGTTGAGTAGTGAAAATAGCAACTGTGGGGCTGATGTGCTTTGCCTGACATCGCTGCAGGCGATCACCGGCGCGAGCACCCCGAGTGCTGTGGATCTTGGTCTCAAGAAGGGTTGGTATCTGGGCTTGACGGCGGCTGAGCAGGTGGTGACCTCGGCCATCACAGTGTTCGGTGTGGTGACCTTCAGTACCCATCAGCCGACCCTGCCGGCGGCTGGGTTGTGCTCCGACCTTGGCGTGGCCCGGGTTTATAACGTCAATTACCGAAATGCCGAGGGCAAAAATGGTGAGCGCTATGAGTTGCTGGCGGGTGGCGGTCTGCCGCCCTCGCCGGTGGCGGGCTTGGTGACGCTGGATGATGGCAGCACAGTGCCTTTTATTATTGGCGCCAATCCAGATTCGCCTCTTGAGGGCAGTCCGCCTGCATCGCCGACCACCGTCAAGCAGCCTGCGGCACGGGTGTACTGGAATATTGAAAACTAGGAGGCGGCATGAGCAGGCTCACGCGGTCATTTTCAAGTGTGCTACAGCGCAGCGGGGGGCGTGGTTTCTCGCTGGTTGAATTGATGGTGGCTCTGGCGGTGGCCGCGATTTTGCTCGGGATAGCCATCCCGTCGTTCGACAGCTTTATCTTGAAAAGCCGCCTAAGCACCTATGCCAGTGATTTTTCTGCCAGTGCTCGTTTGGCACGTAGTGAGGCGCTGAAGCGCAACACTCCGGTAACCTTATGTAAGTCCAGCGATGGCCTCAGTTGCGTCACGTCAGGGGGCTGGGAGCAGGGTTGGATAGTGCTCAGCGGCACTACAGTGATCAGGCGCCAGCAGGCGGTGGTGGCGGGCTACCTACTGTCATCCAGTGTCAGTAGCCTGACCTTTCAGCCTAATGGTTTCGGCTCGACTCAGGCTACGGTGACCGTCTGCCGCTCTTCAACCTTAGGCGGTGAAGAGCGGGAGGTGAGAGTTTCGGCGACCGGACGCACCGCCATCAAAAAAACCTACACGGGCTCGTGCTCGTAGGGCGCCAGCGCAGCGAGCAGCCCTGCCGATAGCCTGAGGCCTTACTTGATCCGCTGGCCCGGCTTGGCGCCGTTGTCGGGGCTGAGCAGGTAGATTTCGCTGCCACCGGGGCCGGCGGCGAGCACCATGCCTTCGCTGATGCCGAACTTCATTTTGCGCGGCGCCAGGTTGGCTACATAGAGGGTTAAGCGACCTTCCAGTTCGGCGGGGTTAGGGTAGGCGCTTTTGATCCCGCTAAACACGTTGCGTTTGGCATCGCCGATGTCCAGGGTCAGGCGCAGCAGCTTGTCGGCACCTTCGACGAATTCGCATTTTTCAATCAGGGCAATGCGCAAGTCGACAGCGGCGAAGGCGTCGAAGTTGATCTCGGCGGCCACTGGCTCTTTAATCAGTTCCCCATTGCCGGCTGCTGCGCCGGTAGTAACGGCGCCTTCGGCGATCAGGTCTTCTTTGGAGGCTTCGAGCATGGCTTCGATCTTCGCGGGTTCAATTCGGGTGAGCAGGGGGCTGAACGGGTTCAGCTGATGGTTGGCCAGTGTGCTACTGAGGTCGCTCCAGCATAGCGGCGTGACATTCAGGAAGGCTTCGGCATCGGCCGCCAGTTTCGGCAAGACCGGCTTGAGCATGATCACCAACTGACGGAACAGGTTGATGCCCAAGGCGCAGATGTCCTGCACTTCGGCTTGCTTGCCTTCGACCTTGTTCAGCGACCAGGGAGCTTTATCGGCAATCCAGGCATTGGCGCGGTCGGCCAGGGCCATGATTTCGCGCATGGCGCGGGCGAAATCCCGGGCTTCATAGGCGTCGCCAATGCTTGGTGCGGCGGCTTGGAAGGTCGCCCAGAGTTCGGGTTCAGGGTTGGCATCGACCAGTACGCCGTCGTTGCCCTTGTGAATAAAACCGGCGCAGCGGCTGGCGATATTGACCACTTTACCCACCAGGTCGGCATTCACTTTCTGCACGAAGTCGTCAAGGTTCAGGTCCAGGTCGTCGACGCTGCGGCCGAGTTTGCTGGCGTAGTAGTAACGCAGGTATTCCGGGTTGAGTTGATCCAGGTAGGTGCGCGCCTTGATAAAGGTGCCGCGCGACTTGGACATCTTCTGCCCGTTGACCGTCAGGTAGCCGTGCACGCAAACCGCAGTCGGCTTGCGCAGGCCTGCGCCTTCGAGCATGGCCGGCCAGAATAATGCGTGGAAATTGACTATGTCTTTGCCGATAAAGTGGTACAGCTCGGCGGTCGAGTCTTTGTTCCAGTAGGCGTCGAAGTCCAGCTCCGGGCGCTTTGAGCAGAGGTTCTTGAAGCTGGCCATATAGCCGATCGGTGCATCCAGCCACACATAGAAATACTTGCCCGGCGCGTCGGGAATCTCGAAGCCGAAATAGGGCGCATCGCGGCTGATGTCCCATTCCTGCAGGCCGCTGTCGAGCCACTCGGCGATCTTGTTGGCCACCGGTTCCTGCAGCGTGCCGCTGCGGGTCCAGGTTTTCAGCATGGCCTGGAAATCCGGCAGCTTGAAGAAGAAATGCTGCGAGTCTTTCAGCACCGGCACCGCGCCGGAAATGGCCGAGCGCGGGTTCTTCAGGTCAGTCGGCTCATAAGTGGCGCCGCATTTTTCGCAGTTGTCGCCGTACTGATCCTCGGCCGCACATTTGGGGCAGGTGCCCTTGATAAAGCGGTCGGCGAGGAACATGCCTTTTTCAGGGTCAAAATACTGGGTCACCGAGCGAGTGGCGATATGCCCGGCATCGCGCAGTTTCAGGTAAATAGCCGCCGACAGTTCACGGTTTTCTTGCGCGTGAGTGGAGTGAAAGTTGTCAAAGTCGACCAGGAAGTCGGCAAAGTCGGCGCTGTGTTCAGCCTGCACATTGGCGATCAGTTGTTCTGGAGTGATGCCTTCTTTCTCGGCGCGCAACATGATGGCCGAGCCATGGGCATCGTCGGCACACACGTAGGTGCACTCGTTGCCGCGCAGCTTTTGGAAGCGCACCCACATGTCGGTCTGAATATATTCGAGCATGTGGCCCAAATGAATGGAGCCATTGGCATAGGGCAGGGCGCTGGTTACGAGAATCTGGCGGGGCTCGGACATGGTGCTCGGCTATTTATTGGCAACGAAGAAGGTCGACAACTATATAGCGCTAGCGGTTTTTTTTCATCCGTGCAGGCAGTCGGGTAGGATAGCGGGATCTTTAAGTCAGTCTTTTTCGGGAGTTAAGCATGGGCCTCGTGACCCGCGAAGCGGTGGAAGCAGCACTGCGTCAGTACACCGATCCGCATTTGAATCAGGATCCGGTCAGCGCCGGTTGTGTGCGTGAGGTTGATATTCAGGGCGGTAAGGTTCGCGTGCGCCTGCAACTGGGTTACGCCGCCGCCTTGTTTAAGAACGGCTGGGCGCAGTTACTGCAAGTGGCGCTGGAAAACCTTGATGGGGTTGAATCGGCCTCGGTGCAGGTCGACTGCGTGATCGAGGCGCACCAAGGTCAGGGCCAGGTGCCGGCGCTGAATAACGTGAAAAATGTGATTGCCGTGGCTTCTGGCAAGGGGGGGGTGGGCAAGTCCACCACTGCCGCGAACTTGGCATTGGCGCTGGCCCGTGAGGGGGCCAAGGTTGGTATTTTGGATGCGGATATCTATGGGCCGAGCCTGGGGATTATGTTCGGTATCCCGGCCGGTACCCGCCCGCAGATAAAAGAACAAAAGTGGTTTGTGCCGATTCAGGCCCATGGCGTCGAAGTGATGTCGATGGCTTTTTTGACCGACGACAATACCCCGATGGTGTGGCGTGGGCCGATGGTTTCCGGCGCCTTGCTGCAGTTGGTCACGCAAACGGCCTGGAGCGATCTGGACTATCTGGTTGTTGATATGCCGCCCGGTACGGGTGATATCCAGCTGACGTTGGCGCAAAAGGTCCCGGTGGTCGGTGCGGTGATTGTCACCACCCCGCAAGACTTGGCGCTGCTGGATGCCAAGAAGGGCGTCGAGATGTTCCGCAAGGTCAATATTCCGGTGCTGGGTGTGGTGGAAAACATGGCCGTACACATCTGCTCCAATTGCGGACACGCCGAGCACCTGTTTGGTGAGGGCGGTGGCGCTCGTTTGGCTGAGCAGTATGGGGTTGAGCTATTGGCTTCTATGCCCTTGTCGATGCTGATTTGCGAGCAAGCCGATAGCGGTACACCAACGGTGGTGGCGGAACCTGAGTGTCAGATTTCCATGGTCTATCAAGAGCTGGCCCGTTTGGTCGGGGCGCGGATTGTGTTGCAAGCTGCGGATGCGCAGGCGATGCCGAATATTGTGATTAGCGACGACTGAGATTGCCGCCGTTTGCCTGGCGGCAGAATTGCCAGGCAAACAGTCAGGCGAATCATGAAACGAAAGACATAAAAAAACCCCGCTCGAGAGCGGGGTTCTTCTTGAATCAGTACAAGTTAGATAACTTGAACTTCTTCAGCTTGCATGCCTTTCTGGCCGCGAGTTGCTACGAAAGAAACCTGTTGGCCTTCTTTCAAGCTTTTGAAGCCGTCGCTTTGGATGGCTTTGAAGTGAACGAACAGGTCGTCGCCCGATTGTGGAGTGATGAAGCCGAAGCCTTTTTCATCGTTGAACCACTTAACGGTACCAGTTTGACGATTCGACATGGTGTATCTCCTAAAACAAATTAAATTACAGCCCTGGACAAGCCCAGGCCAAGACTGAGTGCAACGAGTAAAAGGAGTCGTGCGATGATTGGATCGAAATTCAACATCAGGTAGCGATTCGCGGTGACACATGCAACACAGTGAACAAACAATACCCGCTTTTAGCCGGTAGCGCTAATAATTTGTGCGACTTGTGCAGATCGGCTGATTGGCGGCGTGCCCAGTGGCGCGCGGCGGCAAGTTCTGCGGGCTTTGATCCCTGTCGATGGCCCGGTAAGATAGGCCATCGATTTCACCACCTCCTTATAGGAACGTCGCCATGAGCATCAAATCGGATAAATGGATTCGTCGCATGGCCCAGGAGCACGGCATGATTGAGCCCTTCGTTGAGCGCCAAGTGCGTGCCGAGGGTGCCCAGGCGCTGATCTCTTACGGGGTTTCCAGCTACGGTTATGACGTGCGCTGCGCCGATGAATTTAAGGTGTTCACTAATATCAATTCGGCCACGGTGGATCCGAAAAACTTCGATGAGAAGAGCTTTGTCGACGTTAAAAGTGATGTGTGCATCATCCCGCCCAACTCTTTTGCTTTGGCGCGCACCGTCGAGTTTTTTCGTATTCCGCGCAATGTACTGACCATCTGCTTGGGTAAAAGCACTTACGCGCGTTGCGGCATTATCGTCAACGTCACCCCGTTGGAGCCGGAGTGGGAAGGTCATGTGACCCTGGAGTTTTCCAATACCACCACCTTGCCGGCCAAGATCTACGCCAATGAAGGCGTGGCGCAGATGCTGTTCTTTGAGTCCGATGAGGTCTGTGAGGTGTCGTACAAGGATCGTGGCGGTAAATACCAGGGCCAGTTAGGCGTTACCTTGCCCAAGGCCTGATGGGTATTTAGCGTTGCGCAGAGGCCGGGTTATTGCCCGGCTTTTTTTCGTCTGCAGTTTGCATGTCGCGGTTTAGGCTTGGACTTGGTTTTGCGCTTGTCCGGCGGCCCAGCAGGCAATGTTTTCCACGGTGGTGTCGGCAATCGCGGCCAGTGCTTCGCGGGTCAAGTAGGCTTGGTGGGCGGTGACTATGACGTTGGGGAAGGTCAGTAGGCGTGCCAGCACGTCATCTTGCAGGGGGAGGTCCGACTGATCCTCAAAGAACAGCGCGGCTTCTTCCTCATAAACATCCAGGCCGAGGTAGCCGAGTTGGCCGTTTTTTAGCGCCTCGATAAGTGCCGGGGTATCAACTAGAGCACCACGCCCGGTGTTGATCAGCATGGCGCCGGGCTGCATGCCGGCCAGTGACTGCTGGTTGATCAGATGGCGGGTGCTGCTGGTGAGTGGGCAATGCAGGCTGACGATCTGCGCTTGCGCCAGTACCTCATGCAGCGGCAAATAACGCACGCCCCGGGCTTGCAGCTGGGCATCGGGTTGTGGGTCGTGGGCCAGTAGCTGACAGCCAAAACCGGCCATGATGTTGGCGAAGGCTGAGCCGATTTGGCCGGTACCAATAATGCCGACGGTTTTGCCGTGCAAGTCGAAACCAATCAAGCCGTGCAGTGAAAAATCGCCTTCGCGGGTGCGGTTAAACGCGCGATGAATGCGGCGGTTGAGGGCCAATATCAGCGCGGTCGCGTGTTCGGCAATGGCGAAAGGTGAGTAAGCCGGCACCCGGACCACGGTGATGCCGAGCCGTTGCGCCGCCTTTAGGTCGACATGGTTATAGCCGGCCGAGCGCAAGGCGATCAGCTGCGTACCGCCAGCTGCCAGGCGTTGCAGTACCGCTGCAGATAGATCGTCATTAATAAAGGCGCAGACCACCGTGCAGCCTTGCGCCAAGGCGACGGTAGCAAGGCTTAGGTGGGTGGGCTGGAACTCCAGCACGGCGCCTGCCGGCAAGGCGGCAGCATTAAAACTGTCGCGGTCGTAGGGTTGGCTGCTGAACAAGATAATCCGCATTAAAGTGGCTCCCGTATGGCGGCTGGCAAGCGTTAAGCGCTGGCTTGGGTTTCGTTGAGCAGACGACCGATGGCGGCATCCAACTCATCAAGCGCTGCGCTTGCTGCGGGTGAGTTTTGCTTGAGCAGGCTCTCGCAGTGCTGACAGCTGGCGCGCAGTTGCGGCACCCCGCAGTAACGGGTGGCACCGTGCAGGCGGTGCAGCCGCTCAAGCAGCGCCTCGCGGGCATTATTGGCGCGCGCCTCTTGCAGCGTCAGGCGGTCATTTGCCAGCGAGCCCAGCAGCATGCTGAGCATGTCAGCGGCCAAATCGGCTTTGCCGGCGGCCAGCTGCAGCCCCTCGGCGTGATCGAGCACGCTAAGATTCAGGGCGCGCTCGGCGTTGTCGAACTGGCGTGTCGGGGCGTAGTGGCGCAGCGCCAAACCGGTCCACTTGAGTACCACCTGCGCCAGTTGTCGCTCGTTGATTGGCTTGGTCAGGTAGTCGTCCAGACCGCTTTGCAGCAAAGCGTGTTTTTCGTTGGCCAGGGCGTGGGCGGTGAGCGCGATGATCGGCAAGTGCTGGCGGCCCAGCTCGGCTTCCCATTGACGAATGGCCACGGTCGTTTGTCGGCCATCCATGCCTGGCATCTGTACGTCCATAAACACCAGGTCGTAGTCCTTCAGCTTCACCGCATCCAGCGCTGCGTAGCCACTGTCGACGGCATCCACCTGGGCGCCTTGGTCTTCGAGCAGGGTTTTGACCAGCAACAGGTTGGCCGGGTTGTCATCCACGCACAGTAGATAGGGCGCGCGAGTGGCTTGCGGCTGCAGGGTGTCGGCCTGCAGTGGGCCGATCAGCTCGCTCAGGGTACGTTGCAATTTGCGCGTGCAGGCGGGCTTGGCCTGGATGCAAAAATGCGCATCGGGTAAGCCTTGGTGGAACAGTGTTTGCTCGGTGGTGGGCGACAGCAGCAGCACCTTGCAGTCCAGCCGGTCGAGTTCCCAGAGTCGCGCCAGTAAGCGCTGGGGTGGCAACTCCTGGGCGGTGACGCCGAGCACCGCCAGATGAATCGGCGTCGCGCCGTATTGCTGTTGCTTGACGGCCGCCAGCAGGCTATCGAGGGTGCTGAAAGGTTGCACTAGCAGGCCGCAGTCTTCCAATTGGTGTTGCAGCGCCTGGCGGGCCAGTTCGTGGCTTTCCAAAATCGCCACCGGCTGGCCGAGTAGCGGCGCACGCGGCAGGTCTTCGCTGTCGTCGCGGGCCTTGGGCAGGCTGAGGCTGACCCAGAATTCCGAGCCCTCGCCGGGGGTGCTGGCGACGCCAATTTCGCCGCCCATTTGCTCGATCAGGCGTTTGGAAATGACCAGGCCCAGGCCGGTGCCTCCCGATTCGCGGGTGAGTGAATTGTCGGCCTGGCTGAAGGCCTGAAACAAGGCGCGCAGGTCTTCATCGGACAGCCCGATGCCGCTGTCTTGCACGCTGATGCGCAGCTGCACGTGCTCGTCGCTCTCATCCTCGAGCATGGCGCGGGCAATGATGGTGCCCTCGCGGGTGAATTTGATCGCGTTGCTGGCCAGGTTGGTGAGGATCTGCTTGAGCCGCTGCGGGTCGCCGATCAGGGTCATGGGTGTGTCGCGATAGACCAGGCTGAGCAGCTCCAGTTGTTTGGCGTGGGCGGCCGGGGCGAGCAGGGTCAGGGTGTCTTGCAGCAAGTCGCGAAGGTTGAAGGGAATGTTTTCCAGCACCAGTTTGCCGGCCTCGATTTTGGAGAAATCGAGGATCTCATTGATGATCCCCAGCAGGGTATCGGCCGACTGATTAATGGTGTCCAGGTAGTCTTGCTGGCGCGGGCTCAGATCGCTTTTTTGCAGCAGATTGGTGAAACCGATGATGCCGTTCAGCGGGGTGCGAATCTCGTGGCTCATGTTGGCGAGAAATTCCGACTTGAGCCGGCT
>MHZN01000162.1:22793-34017 GCA_001830395.1 Pseudomonadales bacterium RIFCSPLOWO2_12_59_9
TTACGGGCCATATCCAGTTCGATGTTCTGGATCTCGATGGTCTCCAAATTCTGCTGCACGTCTTCGGTGGCCTGGTCGACGCTGTGTTGCAGTTCTTCTTGGGCGTTTTGCAGCGCTTCGGCCATGCGGTTGATGCCGGCGGCGAGCTGGTCTAATTCATGGCTGCCGAGGGGTTCCAGGCGGGTTTCGAGGTGGCCATCTTTGAGGCGCGCCACGCTCTGCTTGATTTTATACAGCGGAATATTGATCGCCCGGCTCAGGCGCGAGGCAATCAGCGCGGTGCCGATCAGCCCGGCCAGAATCAACAGCATGCTGGTCAGCAGGCTGCGGTAGCCGCGCAGCAAGGTGCTGTCGTGGGACAGTTCGAGATCGACCCAGCCGAGCAGTTGCGGGTCCTCGCCGGCGGGCGATTCGGCGGAGTAGCTGCGCGGGCTGAAAAACGGCAACAAGAAGCGGGTGGCGGCATGGTTGCTGAGCACGCTCAGCTGTTTATTGCTGCTGCTGGGCGCGGGGTTGAGCATGTTCGGGCCGGCGTGGGCGCGCAGGCGGCGTTGCGCATCGAGCAGCCGCACCGAGCGGGCGTCGGGTTGCTCCAGGCCTTCATCGACAATCCGTTCGAGCAATTGGGCGTCACTGTTTTGCAGTGCGGGCGCGGCCAGGGTGGCCAGCTGGGTGGCAATCATCTGTCCGCGTTGCTGTAGCTGGGCCTGCAAATCCGACAGTTGGGTCCAGGTGTAGTAACTGCCCAGACCCAATGCCAGCAGGCTGCTGGGCAGCAGTGAGAGCAGTAATACCCGGCCTTTAATGCCTATTTCCTTGAACACCTGAACTCCTTGGTTTTAGCTGTTAAAGCTGATCTGGGCGGCAGTGTAACCCTTGCTTTTGCCGCAGTAACAGGTGCGCTCATGGGTCTTTAACCGACTGAAACACACTTGGTGTTTGGCGGTAATAGGGGGCGTGACGGTTTGCCGTTATCATAGGCGTCTATTTCTGCCGTGCGGATTGCTTTGCGCCATGACCTTGCTGCTTGCCACTGACGAATTTCCGACCATCGCCGATTACATCGGCCAGACCCCGCTGGTGCGCCTGCAGCGTTTGCCGGGGGTGACCACTAATACCTTGCTGGTCAAGCTCGAAGGTAATAATCCAGCCGGCTCGGTGAAAGACCGTCCGGCCTTGTCGATGATTACCCGGGCCGAACTGAGCGGCGCGATTGCCCCTGGCGACACCCTGATTGAAGCCACCTCGGGGAATACCGGGATTGCCCTGGCGATGGTCGCGGCGATCAAAGGCTACCCGATGGTGCTGATCATGCCGGCCAACTCGACCGCCGAGCGCAAGGCGGCGATGACAGCCTATGGCGCCCAGTTGATTCTGGTCGAGAGCATGGAAGCCGCCCGCGACCTGGCCTTGCAGATGCAAGCCGAGGGGCGCGGCAAGGTGCTCGATCAGTTTGCCAATCGCGATAATCCCGAGGCCCATTATCTGGGCACCGGGCCGGAAATCTGGCAGCAGAGCCACGGGCGAATTACCCACTTCATCAGCTCGATGGGTACCACCGGTACCATCATGGGCGTGTCGCGCTACCTGAAAGAGCAGAACCCGGCGGTGCAGATCGTCGGTTTACAGCCCGAAGACGGCGCCTCAATTGCCGGCATTCGGCGCTGGCCAACCGAGTATTTGCCGCAGATCTATCAAGCCGAACGGGTTGACCGGATCATCGACATGGCCCAGCTCGAAGCCGAAAACGTGATGCGCCGGCTGGCCCGCGAAGAGGGCATCTTCTGCGGGGTGTCCTCGGGTGGCGCCGTCGCGGCGATGCTGCGCGTCTCGGCGGAAGTTGAAAACGCCGTGCTGGTGGCGATCATCTGTGACCGTGGCGACCGTTACCTGTCCACCGGCATCTATGATGAAAAGCATGATGAAACCCATGCTGAGTCGCCCGCCCAGTCCAATGCTTCATCGCCTATTGAGCAACCCTAAAGATGGCTAAGAAAGAGCTGAACCTGCGCTTCCAACCCAGCGGTGGCGTGCGTGCGGCGTCCTTGCCGACTGGCAAGAAACAACGGCTGACGATCGAACGGCTGGCTAACGATGGCCGCGGCATTGCCTTTGTCGAGGGTCGTACCTGGTTCGTCTCGGGCGCCTTGCCGGATGAGCAGGTGGAAGCACGGGTGCTCAGCGCCCGTAGCCAGGTGGTCGAGGCGCGGGCCGAGCGCATTCTCAGTGCCAGCTCGCTGCGCCGCCCAGAGCCCTGCGCTCATGCCAAGACCTGCGGCGGTTGCACCTTGCAACACGTGCCCCATAGCGAGCAGTTGGCGCTCAAGCAACGCACCCTGGCCGAGCAGTTGCTGCGGGTCGCCGGTCTAGTCCCTGATGAGTGGGCGGCGCCCCTGGTCGGCCCCGAGTTTGGTTATCGTCGGCGGGCGCGGATTGCTGTGCGCTGGGATCCCAAGGCCCGTCAACTGCAGGTCGGTTTTCGCGCTGCCGCCAGCCAAGACATCGTCGCCATCAGCGATTGTCTGGTGCTGGTACAGCCCTTGCAATCGATCCTGCGCGCTTTGCCGCAGGCGCTGCGCAGCTTGAGTAAGCCCCAGGCGCTGGGCCATGTTGAGCTGTTTAATGGCACGGCCAGCGCGGTGTTGGTGCGTCATACCGCCGTCTTGCTGGATGAGGACTTGGCCCGCATGCAGGCTTTTTGCGCAGAACACGATGCTCAGCTGTGGCTGCAGGGCGTGGATGATCCGCAGCCTATGCCCGCCGGGCAACGCTTGGGTTTTGCTCTAGATACTTGGAACTTGCAACTGGCCTACCGGCCTGGCGATTTTGTTCAGGTCAACGGGCCGGTGAATGAGGCGATGATCGCCCAGGCGCTGGATTGGTTGGCGCCGCAAGCGGATGAGCGAGTGCTGGATTTGTTCTGTGGGCTGGGCAACTTCGCCTTGCCCTTGGCTCAGCGAGTGCGCGAGGTGGTGGCCGTTGAGGGCGTGGCGGCAATGGTCGAGCGGGCCAAGCTAAATGCCAGCAGCAATGGCTTGGCTAATCTGCAGTTTTATCAGGCCGACTTGGCCGAGTCGGTGGCTAAGGGCGCTTGGGGTGCCGAGGGTTTTGCCGCCGTGCTGCTCGATCCGCCCCGTGATGGTGCTTGGCACGCCGTGCAACAAATGGCCGCCAGCGGTGCCCAACGGGTGTTGTATGTGTCCTGTAACCCGGCGACCTTGGCCCGCGATGCGGCGGAGCTGGTGCGTCAGGGTTACCGGCTCAAACGTGCCGGGATTCTCGATATGTTTCCGCAAACGGCGCATGTCGAGGCGATGGCGTTATTCGAGGCGAGCTAGGACGCTCGCTTAATCCGGCCAACTCAAGCGAGTGGGCCGCGGATGGTATCGGGGCGTTAATGATTCACCCCGATCAGCAAGGGTAAGCACCGATGGTTCAGGTAAGAGCGCAACAGCCGATCAATGCCGACGGCAGCATCAACCTCGAGAGCTGGTTGGACCATGTACTCAGCCTCGATCCGGCGCTTGACCGCGCCGCCCTGCAAAGCGCCTGCGAGTTTGCCCGCGAGTCTGAGCAGCAAGCCAATGCGGCGAAAAATTTATGGGCCGAAGGCACCTCGAGTTTTCAGGTCGGTCTGGACATCGCGGTGATTCTGGCCGACCTGAAACTCGATCAAGACTCCTTGGTGGCGGCGGTGATTTACCGTGGCGTGCGCGAGGGCAAAATCCCCCTGGCCGCGGTGCAGCAGCGCTTCGGCCCGGTGGTCAGTAAATTGATCGACGGCGTGTTGCGCATGGCCGCCATCAGCGCCAGTTTGAACCCACGTGAATCCCTGGTGCTCGGCACCCAGGTGCAGGTCGAGAACCTGCGCAAGATGCTGGTGGCCATGGTCGATGACGTGCGCGTGGCGCTGATCAAGCTGGCCGAGCGCACCTGTGCGATTCGCGCAATCAAGCATGCCCCGGAGGAGAAGCGCCAGCGGGTAGCCCGCGAGGTGTTTGATATCTATGCGCCGCTGGCCCATCGCCTCGGCATCGGCCATATCAAATGGGAGCTGGAGGACCTGTCCTTTCGCTACCTGGAGCCGGAGCAATACAAGCAAATCGCCAAGTTGCTGCACGAGCGCCGGCTGGATCGCGAGCAGTACATCAGCGAGGTGATGCAACAGTTGCGTGGCGAGTTGGCGGCGGCCGGCATTCAGGCCGACATCAGTGGCCGGGCCAAACACATCTATTCGATCTGGCGCAAAATGCAGCGCAAAGGCCTGGAGTTCAGCCAGATCTACGACGTGCGGGCGCTGCGGGTGCTGGTGCCGGCGGTGCGTGACTGCTACACCGCGCTGGGCATCGTGCACAGCCTGTGGCGGCATGTGCCCAAAGAGTTCGATGACTACATCGCCAACCCCAAGGAAAACGGTTACCGCTCCTTGCACACCGCTGTGCTGGGGCCGGACGGCAAGGTCTTCGAGGTGCAAATCCGCACCAGCGACATGCACGAAGAGGCCGAGTTGGGGGTGTGTGCCCACTGGCGTTACAAGGGCACCGACGTCAAATCCAGCTCCAACCATTATGAGGAGAAAATCTCCTGGTTGCGTCAGGTGCTCGAGTGGCACGAGGAACTGGGCGATATCGGCAGCCTGGCCGAGCAGTTGCGGGTCGATATCGAGCCGGATCGGGTCTATGTGTTCACCCCCGATGGCCACGCGATTGACTTGCCCCAGGGCGCCACTCCGCTGGATTTCGCCTACCGGGTGCACACCGAAATCGGTCACAACTGCCGTGGCGCCAAGATCAACGGCCGCATAGTGCCGCTCAACTACAGCCTGCAAACCGGCGAGCAGGTGGAAATCATCACTAGCAAGCACGGCACGCCCAGCCGTGACTGGCTCAACAGCAACCTGGGCTATATCACCACCTCGCGGGCGCGGGCGAAAATCGTCCACTGGTACAAGTTGCAGGACCGTGATCAAAACGTCGCGGCCGGCAAGACCATGCTGGACCGCGAGTTGGTGCGGGTGGCGTTGCCGGCGGTGGACTACGAACGCCTGGCAGAAAAAGCCAACCTCAAATCTGCCGAAGACCTGTTTGCCGGTCTCGGTGCCGGTGATCTGCGCCTGGTGCAGGTGGTCAACCTGGCCCAGCAGCTGGTCGAGCCCGAGCGTGATCATCAGCAGCTAGAGCTGATTCCACGCCGGCCCAGCGGCTTCAAGCCGGGCAAGCGCGGCGACATTCAGATTCAGGGCGTCGGCAATCTGCTGACGCAAATGGCCGGCTGCTGCCAGCCGCTGCCGGGCGATCCGATTGTCGGCTATATCACCCATGGTCGTGGCGTCAGCATCCATCGCCAAGATTGTGCCATGGCGCTGCAATTAAACGGTCGCGAGCCGGAGCGGATGATTCAAGTGAGCTGGGGGCCGGTGCCGGTACAGACCTACCCGGTGGACATCGTCATCCGCGCCTACGACCGTTCCGGCCTGCTGCGTGACGTCTCGCAAGTGCTGCTCAACGAGAAAATCAACGTGCTGGCGGTGACTACCCGCTCCAATAAAGAAGACAGCACCGCGGCCATGTCGCTGACCATCGAGATTCCTGGGCTGGAAGCGCTGGGTCGGCTGCTGGGGCGAATCTCCCAGCTGCCCAATATCATCGAGGCCCGCCGCAGCCGCACGGCCTGAGCTACTGCGCTCGGTGATACTGCGTTGAAGGCGAGTTAAAAAATGCTCATTGGCACCAGCCAACTCCGCTTTTTTAACTCGCCTTCGCCTTGTCTGACCTTCGTGACCCACAGGGATGTGGGAAATGCAGCAGCCCGCAGGAGCGGGCGCTGCCTCGTGACGCTCAGGTGTATGCCGTGGGTCTTGTGTAGGCAGTAAGAATGGAGCGTTTTATGTACAAAATCGAAGACCTGCTCTACCTGATGGAGCGTTTGCGTGATCCGCTAACGGGCTGTCCCTGGGACCTCAAACAGACTTACGCGAGCTTGGTGCCCTATACGCTGGAAGAGGCCTATGAGGTGGCGGATGCCATCGAGCAGGGCGACTTTGCTCACTTGCCGGGCGAGCTGGGCGACCTGTTGTTTCAGGTGGTGTATTACAGCCAGCTGGCCCGCGAGGAGGGGCGTTTCGAGTTTGCCACGGTGATCGACAGCATCACCCGCAAGCTGATCAGTCGCCATCCCCATGTGTTTGCTGATGGCGATCTGTATGCACCGGCTGCGGCGCAGCGGGTCGATGATCGCGCGGTTAAACAGCGTTGGGACGAGCTCAAGGCCGGCGAGCGGGCGGCGCGGGCGGATGCTCCGCTGCAGTTGTCGTTGCTCGACGATGTGCCCAGTGCGCTGCCGGCCTTGTCGCGCTCGGTCAAGTTGCAAAAGCGCACCGCTCAGGTCGGCTTCGATTGGCCGGATGCCTTGCCGGTGGTCGACAAGGTCCGCGAAGAGCTGGATGAAGTGCTCGAGGCCATGGCTGCTAATGACGCGCAAGCGATTGAGGATGAGCTGGGTGATCTGCTGTTTGCCGTGACCAATCTGGCCCGTCACCTCAAGGTCGATCCAGAAAGCGCCTTGCGCGCGGCCAACCGTAAATTTGAGCGGCGCTTTCGCTTTATCGAGCAGCGCTTGCGCGAAGCCCAGCGCCCGATTGAAACTTGCAGTCTGGATGAGCTGGATGCCCTTTGGGGTGAAGCCAAGAAACAGGAAAAACACAGCACCGGCTGCGCATAGGCGCTGTCGACGTGAGTAGATGTAGAGGCGTAGGGCGGGCGCTGGGTTACTCGCCGACATTTAAACTTTATTGGTAAGGCTTAGGTTATGAGTATTTCTCTTCGCGATCAGCTGTTAAAAGCCGGGCTGGTTAGCCAGAAGCAGGCCAAACAGGTCGGCAAAGATCAGCAAAAACAAAAACGTTTGGAGCACAAAGGCCAGGTCGCGGTCGACGACTCGCAGCAGCAAGTCGCCCTGCAAGCCAAGGCTGAAAAACTCGAACGCGATCAGCTGTTAAATCGCCAGCAGCAAGACAAGGTCGAGCAAAAAGCCCGTGCCGCGCAGATCAAGCAACTGATCGAAGTGTCGCGCCTGCCCAAGCTGACCACCGAGGATTACTACAACTTTGTCGACGACAAGAAGGTCAAGCGCCTGTCGGTCAACAAGTTGATGCGCGACAAACTAAGCCATGGTTCGCTGGCCATAGTCCAGCATGGTGGCGGCTATGAAGTGATCCCCCGCGAAGCGGCGCTGAAGATCCAGGAGCGCGACCCGCGCCGGGTCATCTTGCTCAATACCCCAACGCAAGCGCCGGATGCAGACGACCCCTACGCGGCCTATCAAGTGCCCGATGATCTGATGTGGTAAAGGCATAAAGCCTGCGCAATAAAAAACCGGACTAAGTCCGGTTTTTTATTGCGCAAATTAAAGCGCTTATTCCTTCTGCCCTTTAACGGTTTTGCCGTCGACTTGACCGTCTTTGAGCATGATCTGGTATTCCTTACCGTCGGTTTCGACCTGGTGCAGGCGCACCAGCAAGTAGTCCCAGTCTTTGGCAAACCAGAGCACGGTCTTGCGGTTGCTCTTGGTCGGATCACGCACCCGTTCAACTTTAATCGCATCGATCAGGCCGGCCTGAGTGCGCACGCGCTCGGGGCCGAGCACGCGAAAGTCATAGGTTTCGATCTCGTCGCCGTTAACCACCTGGTAGCTCATGCTTTGTTTGCCGGCGGCCACGTCGAACTGCAACTCCAGCTGATAGGTCGACTTGTCTTGCATGCCGCGGTTTAGCGGCAAGCGTACCGAGTCGCCGCGATCACTGCCGATGACTTGTTTTTCGGTCCAGTCGAAGTCCTGCTCAACCTTTTTGCTCTTGCCCAAACCGCCACGATTAAAGCGATAGGTCAGTGGCAGGAAGCTGCTGTTCTCGAGTCGAAAGGTACTGACTTCGGTGAGGCTGGCTACCAGCATGGCGGCCTCGAAGTTGAGCTGCCAGCGGTTGTCCGGCAGACGTTCGAGGCTGCGCTCCGCCGTGCCGCTGATCGGTAACTGCTTCCAGTCGGCGGTGTAGCTGGCGGTGAAGGGCTTCAGTTCGAGGGCTTGGGCTGAGAGGCTAACTACGCTAAAAGCGCTAACAAGCAACAATAAGACGCGCCGCATAAGGTCTCCTGGATTAGATGTCTAAGGGGTGGAGTACTTTACCGCTGGCCGCTAATAACTGGCCATCCAGGCTTGCACCCTGTTCGCTAAGACGCACCCGGCCCTCGGCAAACCAGCGTACCGCCAGTGGATAGATACGGTGTTCTTGGGCATGAACGCGCTGCGCCAAGTCGTCTGGCGTATCGCCTGGGATTATCGTGACTACCGCTTGTACGACCAACGGTCCGCCATCAAGTTCCTCGGTGACAAAGTGCACACTGCAGCCGTGTTCGCGCTCGCCGTCGGCTAACGCTCGCTGATGGGTGTGCAAACCTTTGTATTTGGGCAGCAAGGAGGGGTGGATATTCAGCAGGCGACCCTGGTAATGGCGGACAAAGTCGCCACTGAGGATGCGCATAAAACCGGCCAGCACCACCAGTTGCGGATCGAAGCCATCAATGGCCTTGATCAGCGCCCGATCAAAACTCTCGCGGTCACTAAAGGTTTTGTGGTCGAGCACCTGGGTGGCGATCCCGGCGTTTTGCGCGCGCTGCAAGCCATAGGCATCGGCGCGGTTGGAGATCACCGCGGCGATGTTGGCCGGATTTTCACCGGCGGCGATGTTGTCGATCAGCGCCTGCAGGTTACTGCCGGAGCCTGAGATCAGCACCACCACCTTACAGGCGGCTGATTGCATCAGTGCGCTTTCAGGTTGTTCAGCACTACCCGATCGCTGCCTTCGACGGCGCTGGCGATAGAGCCGATCACCCAAGGTTGCTCGCCGGCGGCGCGCAGGCAGGCCAGTGCAGTTTCGGCATCTTCAGGGGCTACGCAGATGATCATGCCCACGCCGCAGTTGAGTACGCGGTGCATTTCGATCTCGTTGACGTTGCCTTGCGCTTGCAACCAGTCGAACACTGCCGGGCGCTGCCAGCTGTTGATGTCGATGATCGCCTGGGTGCCTTCTGGCAGTACCCGCGGAATGTTTTCAATCAGGCCACCACCGGTGATGTGGGCCATGGCTTTAACCGCACCGGTTTCCTTGATCAGTTGCAGCAGCGGTTTAACGTAGATGCGGGTTGGCGCCATCAGCAGTTCGGTCAGCGGCTTGCCGTCGAGTTCGATGCTTTCGATCTTGGCACCGGCGACTTCGATGATCTTGCGGATCAGCGAGTAACCGTTGGAGTGCGGGCCGGAGGACGGCAGGGCCAGCAGGGTGTCGCCGGCGGCTACTTTAGTACCGTCGATGATCTCGGCTTTTTCCACGACGCCGACGCAGAAACCAGCCAGGTCGTAATCTTCGCCTTCGTACATGCCGGGCATTTCTGCCGTTTCACCGCCCACCAGAGCGCAGCCAGCCAGTTCACAGCCAGCGCCGATGCCGGTAACCACTTGGGTGGCAACTTCAACATTGAGCTTGCCGGTGGCGTAGTAGTCGAGGAAAAACAGCGGTTCTGCGCCGCAAACGATCAGATCGTTGACGCACATGGCGACCAGGTCGATACCGATGCTGTCGTGCTGATTGAGGTTCAAGGCCAGGCGCAGCTTGGTGCCGACGCCGTCGGTGCCCGAGACCAGTACCGGTTGCTTGTAGCCCGCCGGGATTTCGCAAAGGGCGCCAAAACCGCCCAGACCGCCCATGACTTCCGGCCGTTTGGTGCGCTTGGCCACGCTTTTGATGCGTTCGACCAGGGCTTCGCCCGCATCGATATCGACGCCGGCGTCCTTGTAGCTGATGGAAGGTTGCTTGCTCATAGGTCCAGGCCTTTTGAAAGGGATGTGCAGGGCGCGACCGGGTTGGCTTGAGTGAGTAGCGTTGCGTAATGCGGCGAGAACTCAGTGTTAGCGGTTCTCAATGCGCACAACAGCGTTGCACTCGAACTCGGCTAGTGCCGAAGCCGGTCTGCGAAGGCGCGCGATTTTATCAGGCTTGCACGTCAGCGGCCATCGGCGCATGCCATTCGGCCCACAGTAGTCTGTGTGGTTGGTACTCGATCCGACGAATAGTCCGAAGATGCACGGAGTTTGCCGGCCAAAACGCGCCAGCGAGTCGGCTCGCGGGTCAGTTTGTCGCCTGCGGATTGAGGTATTGAGACGGTTTTGCCATCGACCTTGGCCGCTTAGGCGACGGCAATGGTTGCCGGGCTGCGGGTGGCTGTTTAAGGTAGAGGCCTGTTTTTAACCTTATCCTTGCCGAGAATTCGATGCGCGTTATCGCCCGTTTGTTGGTTGTTAGTCTGTCGCTGCTGTGCTTGCCGCTTGCCGCGCAAACCGTCAGTGGCCTTTATCAAGTGCGCGAGGCGGTTGCCAGCCAGCAGCCCGATGAGCGCAATGCGGCGCTTAATCGCGCCTTGGATACCTTGGTGCTGCGCCTTACCGGCGACCCGCAGGCGTTGCAAAATCCAGGCTTAGCCGCGCTGCGCGCCGATCCGCAGCAGTTGATCAGCCGTTATGCCTATGAGGTGGGTCCACCGCAGGTGCTGCTGGTCGAATTTGATCCGGTCAGCGCTGAGCGCAGCTTGCGTCAGGCCGGCTTGGTTTTGTGGGGGGCTAATCGGCCGGCCATTTTGGCTTGGTGGCTGAATGACTCCAGCGAGGGCAGTGCGCTGGTGGGCGATGCCCAACCGGCGGCGGCAGTGTTGCGCAGCGCCGCGGAACTGCGGGGCTTGCCGCTGAGTTTGCCGTTGGCTGATCTGGATGAGCAGTTAGTGGCGACCCCGGAAAATTTGGCGGCCAATCAGCCCGAGGCCTTGCAGCCTGCTTCGGCCCGCTATGGCGCCGATGCCTTGCTCACCGTGCAAGCCCGTGAGGCCGACGGCCAGTGGCAGGCGCAATGGCGACTGTGGTTGGGCGACACGCGCGAGCAGGGCAGCGTCCAGGGCGCCGATCAGCAGGCGCTGGCCGATGCTGTGTTGTTGGCGGTGAGCCAGCGCCTAGCGCCGCGTTTTGTCAGCCAGCCGGGCGCCGCGCAAGCGCTGCAAGTGCAGGTGCAGGGCGCCAATCTGCCGCGTTATGCACAATTGCAGGGGCTGCTTGCGCCCTTTGCGGCGCGGTTGCAGCGAGTGGCGGGGCAGCAGTTGGTCTATTCGGTGAATGCCAGCCCCGA
>MHZN01000163.1:0-1032 GCA_001830395.1 Pseudomonadales bacterium RIFCSPLOWO2_12_59_9
TCTACCAGGTGACGCAATTCTTCCATGGCCCGAAGAATGGCGAGCGCTGCTCCGCCGCCGCCGCCTACCTGCACCCGGCCATGCACCGCCCCAACCTGACGGTGCTGACCAACACCCAGGCCTTGCGCGTCATGCTGGCCGACAAACGCGCCACCGGCGTGGAAGTGCAACGCGCCGGCCAGCGGCAAATCATCCACGCCGATAAAGAAGTGATCCTCTGCGGCGGCGCCTTTAACTCGCCGCAACTGCTGATGCTCTCTGGCATTGGCGACCCGGCCGAACTGACCCGCCACGGCATCCAGGTGCAGCACGAACTGCCCGGCGTCGGCAAAAACCTGCAGGACCACCTCCACTTTATTCTCACCTTCCAGTCAAAGGACTCGGACCTGCTGGGCATTTCTCCCACCGCCGCGATTCGTCTGCCTGCTGCCATCAATGAATGGCGCAAGACCGGCAAAGGCCTGCTGGCCTCGCCCTGCGCGGAGAGCGGCGGCTTCGTCAAATCCGACCCGCAACTCGAACGCGCCGACCTGCAGCTGAATTTCGTCATCGCCATGCTCGACGACCACGGCCGCAAACTGCACTACGGCAACGGCTTCTCCGCCCATGTCTGCGTGCTGCGGCCCAAGAGCCTCGGTGAGGTTGGCCTGTACGATAACAACCCGCTGTCCGCGCCACGCATCGACCCCAAGTTCCTCTCCCATGCCGATGACGTCACCGCCATGCTGCGCGGCGCCCGGCTGCTACAGAAAATCATGCAAGCCCCGGCTTTGGCTGAGTTTCGCGAAGAAGAGGTGCGGGCGGCCGAGGGCGACAGCGACGAGGCCTTGCTCAAACATATCCGCGCGCATGCCGACACCATCTACCACCCGGTTGGCAGCTGCAAAATGGGTACCGACCCACTCGCAGTGGTTGACCCACAGCTGCGCGTGCATGGCATCAGCGGCCTGCGGGTGGTCGACGCCTCAATCATGCCGACCCTGATCGGCGGCAACACCAACGCGCCAACCATCATGATCGCCGAACGGGCCG
>MHZN01000163.1:1040-7194 GCA_001830395.1 Pseudomonadales bacterium RIFCSPLOWO2_12_59_9
CTGCACCCGGCCATGCACCGCCCCAACCTGACGGTGCTGACCAACACCCAGGCCTTGCGCGTCATGCTGGCCGACAAACGCGCCACCGGCGTGGAAGTGCAACGCGCCGGCCAGCGGCAAATCATCCACGCCGATAAAGAAGTGATCCTCTGCGGCGGCGCCTTTAACTCGCCGCAACTGCTGATGCTCTCTGGCATTGGCGACCCGGCCGAACTGACCCGCCACGGCATCCAGGTGCAGCACGAACTGCCCGGCGTCGGCAAAAACCTGCAGGACCACCTCGACTTTATTCTCACCTTCAAGTCAAAGGACTCGGACCTGCTGGGCATTTCTCCCACCGCCGCGATTCGTCTGCCTGCTGCCATCAATGAATGGCGCAAGACCGGCAAAGGCCTGCTGGCCTCGCCCTGCGCGGAGAGCGGCGGCTTCGTCAAATCCGACCCGCAACTCGAACGCGCCGACCTGCAGCTGAATTTCGTCATCGCCATGCTCGACGACCACGGCCGCAAACTGCACTACGGCAACGGCTTCTCCGCCCATGTCTGCGTGCTGCGGCCCAAGAGCCTCGGTGAGGTTGGCCTGTACGATAACAACCCGCTGTCCGCGCCACGCATCGACCCCAAGTTCCTCTCCCATGCCGATGACGTCACCGCCATGCTGCGCGGCGCCCGGCTGCTACAGAAAATCATGCAAGCCCCGGCTTTGGCTGAGTTTCGCGAAGAAGAGGTGCGGGCGGCCGAGGGCGACAGCGACGAGGCCTTGCTCAAACATATCCGCGCGCATGCCGACACCATCTACCACCCGGTTGGCAGCTGCAAAATGGGTACCGACCCACTCGCAGTGGTTGACCCACAGCTGCGCGTGCATGGCATCAGCGGCCTGCGGGTGGTCGACGCCTCAATCATGCCGACCCTGATCGGCGGCAACACCAACGCGCCAACCATCATGATCGCCGAACGGGCCGCCGCCTTTATCCGCGCCTGACGGCCGCCCCAAACATGGGCAGCCCCGGCGCGCACGGGCAACCGTTCGCACCGGGGCGTTAAGTCGGCAAAGTTGTCGGCGCTAGGCTTTGCGTAGGGTGGGCTTTAGCCCACCAATAGTGCGGCGCTCAGCGGCGGTGGGTTGAAGCCCACCCTACGATTTGGTCTTCAACCCATAACGGGCACATAGCCTCTAAATAACCCTGCGCTCAGCCATAGGCCGCCATTCCGCCGCTCAATAAGCCAGCGTCAGGCTTTAGTCGCGGCGCCAAGCTCGCTAGGGTAATGGCTTGGCCCATCCACTCCCTGGGAGTTGCATATGCATCCTTATTTCAGCCTGCAAGGCCGTACCGCGCTGGTCACTGGCGGCACCCGTGGCATCGGCAAGATGATTGCCCGTGGTTTTCTCGAAGCCGGCGCGCGGGTGTTTATCTGCGCCCGTAACGCCCAAAGCTGCGCCGAGGTGGCCGCCGAACTGGCCCCGCTGGGCGACTGCCAGTGGATCGCCGCCGACCTCTCCACCGAAGAAGGCGCCCAGGCGCTGGCCATTGAGCTGGCGGGCAAAATCGGCCAACTGGATATTCTGGTCAACAATGCCGGCACCACCTGGGGCGCGCCGCTGGAGAGCTACCCGGTGAAAGGCTGGGAAAAAGTCATGCAGCTCAACGTCACCTCGGTGTTCAGCTGCATCCAGCAATTGCTGCCACTGCTGCGTAAAGCCGGCTCGGCGCAGAGCCCGGCGCGGGTGATCAATATCGGCTCGGTAGCCGGCATCAGCGCCATGGGCGAACAGGCCTACGCCTACGGCCCGAGCAAAGCCGCCCTGCACCAACTGTCGCGGATGCTGGCCAAAGAGCTGGCGAGCCAGCAGATCAACGTCAACGTCATAGCCCCGGGGCGCTTCCCGAGCAAAATGACCCAATTTATCGCCGAGGATGCCGCAGCCTTAGCCGAAGACACCGCCCACATCCCCATGCAGCGCTGGGGCCGCGAAGACGAAATGAGCGCCCTCGCCGTCAGCCTGGCCAGCACCGCCGGCGCCTACATCACCGGCGCCATCATCCCGATAGACGGCGGTTTTCACCTCTAAACCCCGCTACTTCAGCTCACGCTCAGCCCTCGCACCCATAGTGCGAGTAAGCTGAGCCCTCCTGATTTATAGCGAAGCCATCATGCAAGA
Source organism: Pseudomonadales bacterium RIFCSPLOWO2_12_59_9 (assembly GCA_001830395.1). Classification (GTDB taxonomy): domain Bacteria; phylum Pseudomonadota; class Gammaproteobacteria; order Pseudomonadales; family Pseudomonadaceae; genus Aquipseudomonas. The sequence continues at coordinate 3,204 of MHZN01000163.1, forward strand.
AGCCCTAAGGCAAAAAATCATCCGGGTCTGCAACGACAAAATCCACAGCAAGGGGCCAAACGTCGGCCTGTCCTTCTACGCGTTTTTCGCCAACAAAAACGACAACCCGCAACTGCTGATGGAAGCCGCCCAATGGTGGATACAAACCCACCAACTGGATCACTTTGAGAAGGCGGTGAAGATTAAGGAAATGGTTGAGGGGATGGAGCGGGATTAGCCAAGCGAGAATTGATCGGAGCTAGCAGCAGGTTGCCTTGCGCTTAAGCCCAGCTTTCCAACACCGATTTGATGGTGATTTGAGCAAAATGCAGAAAGCCCCTGGAAGCATAACTTCCAGGGGCTTTCTGATCGGGTGGTGAAGGTGGGAGGCGAGCTCTACTTTGGCTGGCGCTCTTTTCAGCTAAACACTCCAGACCTGAATCTGTCGGAACACATCCGTCAGCCCGCATCCCCAGCTCCAGTGCTCCATTCCCCCCGTTCTTACTCCCAGTCATACCAAGGAGAGCAGTTTTTCCATCTCAATCCTTGGTGATGCACCCCCTTTTTGTAGTTCAGAGCGAGTATCTGCTCTCGGTGCTCTAGAGAGGTATCGTCGCCAAAGACAAGCCCCACTAACGCACTTCCGAACTTCACATCGATCGGCTCAGCGGACTCTGCGAAGGTCACCCAACGCCATTCGCTTTCGTCTTTCCAGTCGGTCATTTTCTCGAAGAACAGACGCTGGTAGTGCGTGTGTAAATGTCGAAGCAGATACGCCTCTTTTCCTTCCGTTTCGAGTACATCAACGTTAATCGTGTACTGCTGATCCTCGAAAGGATCGCGTGCAATAGCCCGATCTACATACTCGACTGGCCCGGATATAACATGGAATCGAGGGGCTACTTGTACGTCAATTTGCTGCTGTAGTCGTTCCCGATCAAACACCAAGCACACCCCTTTGTGATTGTCAGCGTACTGCGCCCACATTCTGGGCTTGCAGAATCCTCTTTTGAAAATGTCAAACAGGTGGTTTCCAGACAGAGGGCCAGAGTCTCGTGTCAGGCACGTCATCAGCGTTTTGCTCTTGAACTCGCCAGACAGCCAGCTTGAATACTCGTCTTGGTTGTACCCAAGGTCTCTGCCTTCATTGGTGCCAAAATCGAAGAGCCAGCCTTTTCGTTCCTTCGGATCATTCGTGCCGGTGTACGGGCTGAGCCTCAGAGTTCTGTTTTTGAGGATGCATTCAATCGCTTTCGCAGCAGGCGTGTAGTGGTAGAGGTACTTGTTGGCGTCGGTGACGTTCATGATCATGCTGTCATCCTGTAGCTCGACTGTGAGCGCCTGTGGGACTTTATGGGGAGCTGTGAGACGGCAGTGTATATCGCCAGGTGATGCCCTTCTAAACCGATAGATTATCTACATCAATAGTTGTCGATTGTATGATTTGGCGTGTAGGCAGGGACGTTAGTCACACGGACAGAATCGGCTGCAAGCCTTAATTTGCTTGGTGTTGAAGCGGGTTTCAGAGGGCGTAGCTGAAGGCGTTTGAGTAGCACAATCGGAAAAGAAAAAACCCCTGGAAGCATTGCTTCCAGGGGCTTTTTTGAAGATGGCGGTGAAGGAGAGATTCGAACTCTCGATACGATTTCTCGTATACACACTTTCCAGGCGTGCTCCTTAAGCCGCTCGGACACTTCACCGTACTCGACAAAGCTGGTCTGTCGAGGCGCGCTAATGTAGTCGAACGAGATCTTTAAGGCAAAAGGTTTTTTCAGGCGATTCATATTGTTATGGCGCCAAGCCGGCGGTGCGGGGCCGTGCCGGCGAGGCGCAAAGCGTTCGGCGCTGGGGTTTGAGCGGCGGGTTAGAGCGGCCAATCCGCCGCTAGGCTTTACCTGGCCGGCACAGGTCGGTAAGGTCTGCGCCACACCACGCTAAGGAGCCCTGTGATGAGCGAACTGATTACTTACCAACTCGAAGATGGCATCGCCACCCTGACCCTGAGCAATGGCAAGGTCAACGCCATTTCCCCGGACGTTATCGCGGCCTTTAATGCGGCGCTGGACCAAGCCGTGCTGGACCGGGCGATTGTGATTATCACCGGCCAGCCGGGGATTTTGTCCGGCGGTTATGACTTGAAAGTGATGACCTCCGGCCCCGAGAACGCCATTAATCTGGTGGCTGCCGGCTCTACCCTGGCGCGCCGTATGTTGGCTCACCCGTTCCCGATCATCGTCGCGTGCAGCGGCCATGCGGTGGCTAAGGGTGCCTTTATTCTGCTCTCGGCGGACCATCGGATTGGCGTTGAAGGCCCGTTCAGCATTGGCCTGAATGAAGTGCTGATCGGCATGACCATGCACAACGTCGGCATCGAACTGGCCCGTGATCGTCTGAGCAACTCAGCTTTCCAGCGCTCGGTCATCAATGGCGAGATGTTCAACCCGGCAGGCGCGCTTAACGCCGGCTTCCTCGACCAAGTGGTGGCCCCGGAAGCACTGCTGGCCAGCGCCCAAGCCGTGGCCCAGCAGATGAAGAAGATCAACATGACCGCGCACAAGAACACCAAGCTGAAAGTGCGCAAGGCCTTGCTGGAAACCCTGGATGCGGCCATCGAGTCGGACAAGCTGCACGCGCTGAGCTGATTAACAGCAGTGCCGCCCCAAGAACCCGGCCTAAGCAGCCGGGTTTTTTATGGGCTGTGTATTCGTTATCTGTTGAATGCAAGACGTAGGGTGGGCTTTAGCCCACCAAGGTCCTTACCAAGCTGCGGTGGGCTAAAGCCCACCCTACCCCGGCTTTTGTACCTCTATATCGCCAGGCCTCGCATTGCCCTGCGGCCCTTCAGATGGCCGGGCGGCGGTTTAATTGCCCTGCGCAGTGCACATCCGTACACTGCGCAGCCCTTATCCGCGACGGACCTTTCGATGCTTTTTCTTTTGCGCATGTTGCTGCTGACCCTGCACTTTGTTGTGGCAGGCGTACTCGGCATCTTGCTGGGCCTGTGTCGCCCGTTTAACCCCGATAACAGCCGCTTGTGTGCGCTGATGTATTCGCGCGCGGCGATGTGGATTCTGGGGCTAAAGGTCGAAACCGACACCCAGAGCTTGCGCGAGCATGTGCGCAGCGCGGTGATCATCGCCAACCATCAGTCCAACTATGACCTGTTCGTGGTCGGCGGCGTGGTGCCTGAGCGCACCGTTTGCCTGGGCAAGAAAAGCCTTAAATGGGTGCCCTTCTTCGGCCAGCTGTTTTGGCTGGCCGGCAATGTGCTGATCGACCGTGGCAACGCGATGCAAGCCAAGCAGGCCATGCTGACCACCACCGATACCTTGCAGCATAAGGACACCTCGATCTGGGTGTTCGCCGAGGGCACCCGCAACCTTGGCAAGGGGCTCCTGCCATTCAAGAAAGGCGCGTTTCAGATGGCGATAGCCGCCGGCGTGCCGATCGTGCAGGTGTGCTGCAGCACCTACGTCAAGCATATGCGGCTCAATCGCTGGCACAGCGGCACCATCATGATTCGCTCGCTGCCGCCTATCCCCACCAGCGGTCTGAGCAAAGATGACCTGCCAGCCTTGATGGACCAGTGCTGGCAGCAGATGAAGAACTGCATCGACAGCCTCGACGCGCAGGTTGAGCGCGTCAGCTGAGAATCCAGTAAATAAAAAAAGCCCGGTCTGATACCGGGCTTTTTTATGGCGCTGTAGCCGTTAACTGTTGAGCGCCGCAAACCTCATGGGGCTTTAGGGGGAAATGCGGCACGGCTGCCACTCGCGATGCTTTGTGGTGTATCAGCGAGTTCGGTGGTGGCGTGGGTCGCGGCTAAAGCCCCTCCTACAAAGAGCTATCGCCCAGTGCAACCGCTAGCGAGGGCTGAGCCGTTTCTATTGCGTGTGAAACTCAAAGATCCCCATCGTCTCCATCGTCTCCATCGTCTCCATGATCGCCGTCATCGGCGTCATCGGCGTCATCGGCGTCATCGGCGTCATCGGCATGATCATCATTTTTTGAG
>MHZN01000164.1:0-336 GCA_001830395.1 Pseudomonadales bacterium RIFCSPLOWO2_12_59_9
GAGCAGTTGCTCGGCGGGAGACGCCACCTGCCAGTCTTCCAGACGCTGCAAGCACTGCTGCAAATCGAAGGCCTGGCCCTGCAGCAGCGCCAGCCACAGGCTCTGCAACTGGAACTCCTTGGTCGGCGCATCCCAAGCGGTGCGTGGCGCGACCAGGCTGCCACGCAGAATCTCCAGCCATTGGCTCTTACTGGCGTCGCTACTGAGTTGCTGCAGCACCAGATTGCGCCGCCCCGGCAACAGGCAAATCGGCTGGCCGCTGCCGCCGCTATGGCTGAGCCATTCGAGACGCTGCAAAGGTTCGAGAATTTCGCTCAAGGCGGCGGCGTCAAAGGC
>MHZN01000164.1:347-624 GCA_001830395.1 Pseudomonadales bacterium RIFCSPLOWO2_12_59_9
AAACGCGGGCGCCCATATCGCGCAGCTGACGAAGCAGGGAGGTTTTGCTCTGCCCCGGGAAAGACAGCGCCAGCACATACAACAGCGCTTTGTAGTTCTCCGGCAACACCGCCAAGGCAGAAGGAGTTATGGCAGCAGGCATACAGAGGTTCCAACAACAGAGACAGCGAAAATTAAAGCGCTAGCCCCATGCCCGCGAGCATGGGGCTGAGCCAATACCTAAGCGGGTTGGCGCCACGGCGACGCCAACCCGGCTATTGCGCGGCTAGCCGCGGCT
>MHZN01000164.1:641-11367 GCA_001830395.1 Pseudomonadales bacterium RIFCSPLOWO2_12_59_9
GCTCTTGTGGGTTTGCTCGGCCAAGGCCACCGCGCGAAACATCGCCCGGCGCTTGTTCAGCGTCTCTTCCCATTCGAGCGCCGGCACCGAGTCGGCGACTATGCCGCCACCGGCCTGCACGTGCAGCTCACCGTTCTTGATCACCGCGGTGCGAATCGCAATGGCGGTGTCCATATTGCCGTTCCAGGCCAGGTAACCCACCGCGCCGCCGTAGATGCCGCGCTTGACCGGCTCCAGCTCGTCGATGATTTGCATGGCGCGAATCTTCGGCGCACCGGACAAGGTGCCGGCCGGCAAAATCGCCCGCAGCGCATCCATGGCGTTCAGGCCTTTCTTCAGCTGGCCGTTGACGTTGGAGACTATGTGCATGACGTTGGAATAGCGCTCGATCACCATCTTCTCGGTGACTTTCACCGTGCCGGTCTCCGACACGCGGCCGGCGTCATTGCGGCCCAGATCGATCAGCATCAGGTGCTCGGCAATCTCCTTGGCATCCGAGAGCAGGTCTTGCTCCAGGGCCAGATCGGCCTCCTCGGTGGCGCCGCGCGGACGGGTGCCGGCAATCGGCCGTACCGTCACCAGGCCATCCTCGACCCGCACCAGCACCTCGGGGGAGGAGCCGACCACATGGAAGTCGCCGAAGTTGAAGAAGTACATATAGGGGGTTGGATTAAAGCAGCGCAGCGCCCGGTACAGGTCGATCGGCGCGGCGGCAAAGTCGATACTCATGCGCTGCGACGGCACCACCTGCATGCAGTCGCCAGCGAGGATGTATTCCTTCACGGTATCGACGGCGCGCTCGTAGTCCTCGCGGCTAAAGCTGGAGCGAAACAGCGGCTCCGGCGCATCGGTCAGGGCCGACAAATCCAACCCCTGGCGCGGGGTGATTGGCTGGCGCAGTTGCTCCAGCAATTCATGCAGACGCGCCTGGGCCGACTCAAAAGCATCCGCCTCGCGGGGGTCGGCCAGGACTATGGCGTGCAGCTTGCCGGCCAGGTTGTCGAACACCACCACGGCGTCCGAGACCATCAGCAGAATGTCCGGGTTACCCAGCGGATCGGGATTGGGGCACTTGGCTAATTTCTTCTCAACGTAACGCACGCAGTCGTAGCCAAAATAGCCGACCAGGCCGCCATTGAAGCGCGGCAAGCCGGCAATTGGCGCCACCTGATAACGTTCTTTAAAGGCTTCGACAAAGGCCAGCGGGTCTTCACACTCATGGGACTCCACCACCACATCATCAATACTGACCGTCACGCTGTGTTCGTAAGCGCGCAACACGGTGCGGCACGGCAGGCCGATGATCGAATAACGACCCCATTTCTCGCCGCCCTGTACCGACTCCAATAAGTAGGTGTAGGGCGCGTCGGCCAGTTTTAAATACAGCGACAGCGGGGTGTCGAAATCGGCCAGGGTTTCAAAGGCCACAGGTATGCGGTTATAGCCGTCAGCGGCTAACTGCAGGAATTCTTCGCGGGTCATAATCAGCCTCGTGGCTTGAAAACCGCTCTAATCGCGGCGGTGCACGCGGCGAGCTTAGAGCGGGTCTTGATCAAATAGGTAAACGTGCCGACATCGCGGCCAGGCTCAAATCAGGCGCGCCAACGCCAGCGGGCCAAAGCCTTGAGGAGCTGCGTCCCGGACTTGATTAACCCTGATTTTATAAAGCCCTGTTTACTGGTAACCACCACGATCTGATCTCTTTGGCGGGGGGATGGACTAACGCCCGGCAACGGTAGCGCAGCGGCTGAAGCGGCGCAACCCGAGGCATCCGCCGGCAGCAGATGGCGCAAGTCGTCGAGCACCAGCGCCGGCGACTCCTCGCCAATCGGCCGGCCGTGGTTATAGCCGTAACTCATGGCCACGCAGAGGATTCCGGCGGCCTTGGCGGCTTGTACATCGCTGCATGAGTCGCCGACAAACAGCGCCTCGCTGGCCGGTACTTCGGCCAGTTGCAGCACTTGCAGCAGGGCCGCCGGATCGGGTTTCTGCTGCGGCAAGGTATCGCCACCGATGATCCAGCGAAAGTAGCGGCCGATGCGCAACTGATCCAGCAAGGGGGCGACAAAGCGCTCCGGCTTGTTGGTGATCAGCGCCATCTCGACGCCTTGCTGCTTAAGCCACTTGAGGGTTTCCCGCACGCCGGGGTAGAGCACCGTCAGGCTGTGGTTATCGGCATACAGCTGTAAGAACAGTTCCAGGGCAGGCTCGGCATCCGCCTCGCTGACCGCCTCATGCTCAAAGTCACCGGCCAGGGCGCGGCGCACCAAGACCCGCGCGCCATTGCCGACCCAGTTGCGCACCCGCTCGATGCCAGCAGCCGGCAGGCCGCGCGCCAGCAGCATTTGATCAACAGCGGCGGCCAAGTCCGGCACCGAGTCGATCAGCGTACCGTCCAGGTCAAACATCACCAGGCTGGGCAAACGCCCGGGCAGCAGCTGGGCAAAACCGCCCTGCATGTTACTCATCCGCGGGCGAGCGCCAGTTCGCTGCGCATCTGCGCAATCACCGCGTGGTAGTCCGGGCTATTGAAGATCGCCGAGCCGGCGACAAAGGTGTCGGCGCCGGCGGCGGCGATTTCACGAATGTTGTGCACCGTCACTCCGCCATCCACTTCCAGGCGAATCTCGCGCCCCGAGGCTTCGATCAAGGCGCGGGCTTCACGCAATTTGTCCAGGGTGCCGGGAATAAACTTCTGCCCGCCAAAGCCTGGGTTCACGCTCATCAACAGGATCATGTCGACCTTGTCCATCACGTACTTGAGGCTGTCCAGGGAGGTGGCCGGGTTGAACACCAGGCCGGCCTTGCAGCCGCCGTCGCGGATCAACTGCAAGGAGCGGTCGATATGCCCGGACGCTTCCGGGTGGAAGGTGATGTAGGTGGCGCCGGCTTCGATAAAGTCGCCGATGATGCGGTCAACTGGCGAGACCATCAGGTGCACGTCGATCGGTGCGGTGATGCCGTATTTGCGCAGCGCAGTGCAGACCATCGGGCCGATGGTCAGGTTGGGCACGTAGTGGTTGTCCATCACATCGAAGTGGACGATGTCGGCGCCAGCCGCCAGCACGTTGTCGACTTCGGCGCCGAGGCGAGCGAAGTCTGCGGAAAGAATCGACGGAGCAATGGCGAACGGCTGCATGGCGCACCTGAATGGCAGAATCAAGATGGTGCGCATTGTAGCCTGAGTCACCCGCCCCCGCGGTTGTCTTGTGTCAGTGCCGGGTAGACTCGTGCGATCTACCCAGCGGCAAACTCAGCCCTGATTGGCCGCGGTACGCAGTTTCTCGCTGCGGCCACGCAACCATTCCAGGGTCAGCAGCAGGACTATGGAAAAACCGATCAGCAGGGTCGCGGCGGCGGCGATGGTCGGGCTGAGGTTCTCGCGGATGCCGCTAAACATCTGCCGCGGCAAGGTGGTTTGCTCGGGGCCGGCGAGAAACAGGGTCACCACCACCTCATCAAAAGAGGTGGCAAAAGCGAACAGCGCGCCACTGATCACCCCCGGCGCGATCAACGGCAGGGTGATGCGAAAGAACGCCGTCAGGGGCGAGGCACCGAGGCTGGCGGCGGCGCGCACCAGGTTCTGGTTAAAGCCCTGCAAGGTCGCCGACACCGTGATAATCACGAACGGCACGCCGAGCACCGCATGCACCAGAATCAGCGACAGGTAGCTGTTGCCCAAGCCCAGCGGGGCGAAGAACAGATAACTGGCCACCCCGACAATCACCACCGGCACCACCATGGGTGAGATCACCAGGCTCATCACCAACGCCTTGCCGCGAAACTCGCCACGGGTCAGGCCAATCGCCGCCAGGGTGCCAAACACCATGGCCAGCACCGTGGCCGCCGGGGCGACTATCAGGCTGTTTTTCAGCGAACGCATCCAGTCGGCGGAGCCAAACAGATCCTGATACCACTGCAGGGAAAAGCCTTGCAGCGGATAGACCAGAAAACTGCCGGAGTTGAACGACAAGGGAATGATCACCAGCACCGGCAAGATCAGAAACAGCAGCACCAGGCCGCAGAGACCGCGCAAGGTGTAGAACCAGAGTTTTTCTACCGGCGACATATAGGGACTTAGCATAAGTATTTGCTCCTTAGCAGGCTGTTTTTAACGCCGTATCGGCAACGCAGGTAGTTTTTCAACGGCCTGTTAGCTCAGACGCAGGCGGTTGGCGCCCACCAGCCAGCTGTAAACCACATAGAGCACCAGCGTGGCGAACAGCAGCAGGCCGCCAAGCGCCGTGGCCATGCCCCAGTTGATGCTGGTGTTGGTGTAGAAGGCGACGAAGTAGCTGACCATCTGATCGCTCGGGCTGCCCAGCAGCGCCGGGGTGATGTAGTAACCAATCGCCAGGATAAACACCAACAGGCAACCGGCGCCGACACCGGCCATGGTCTGCGGAAAGTACACCCGCCAGAAACTGGCGAATGGATGGCAACCGAGGGAGATCGCCGCACGCATATAGGTCGGCGAGATGCCTTTCATCACGCTGTAGATCGGCAAAATCATAAAGGGCAGCATGATGTGCACCATCGAGATGTACACCCCGGTGCGGTTGAACACCAACTCCAGCGGCTGGTCGATTAAGCCGAGCATCTGTAAGGCGCTGTTGATCAAACCGCCCGATTGCAACAGCACTATCCAGGCCGCCACCCGCACCAGGATCGAGGTCCAGAACGGCAGCAGCACCAGAATCATCAGCAGGTTGCTCTGCCGCGACGGCAGGTTGGCCAGCAAATAAGCCAGCGGATAGGCCAGCACCAGGCAGATGGCGGTAATCACCAGGCCCATCCAAAAGGTGCGGGCGAAGATGTCGATATAGATCGCCTGATCCGGGGTGGCGGTAGCCAGCTCGCCGAGGTCGTCGATTCGATGATCGAGGGCCGCCAACAGATAAAACGGCGTGACACTGCTGGTGTTGCGGCGGATCACTTGCCAGTAGGCCGGATCGCCCCAGCGTTCATCCAGGCCTTCCAGGGCCGTCTTGTAAGACCCAGGCTCACTCTTGAGCGGCAGCGCTCGCGAGGTTTTCATCAGCAGGCTGCGATAGCCAGCCAGCTCCATATTCAGGCGTTTGGACAGATCGCCCAGGCTCTGATCTTTACGGGCATCGACCAGGTCCAGGCTCAGCGCCTGGTACACCGGCTCGCCGGGCAGCGCCTTGCCATCCCAGCTGGCAATTGCCTCGACGGTGCGCGGCATGGAGCCGAGCACTTCCGGGTTACAGACGCTCTTGAACAGCAGGGCGACAATCGGCAGCAGGAAAATCAGTAATAAAAACAGCACCAGCGGCAGAATCAGCGCCTGGGCTTTCCAGCGATTCATCCGCTCGGCTCGCGCCAGTCGTTGTTTCAGACTGGGACCGACGAGCGCGGTCAGGGACTCTGCGTTGGCCATCATTAACTCCAGAAAAAAGACCGCGCGGACGCGGCCAAAAAGCTCAGCCGCGTTGCGGCGCCCGCCGTGGGAGCCGCAACGCCGGTGTTACAAAACAGGGGTTACTTGGCGGCCCAGGCGTTGAAGCGCTGCTCCAGTTGCTCGCCATAATCCGCCCAGAAGGTCACGTCCATGGCCACCTGATTGGCGATGTTTTCCGGGGTGGTCGGCATGTCTTTCAACACCTCTTTATTCAGCAGCGGCACCGCCAGTTTGTTGGCCGGGCCGTAGGCGATGTTTTCCGAGTAGCCCTTTTGCTGCTGCGGCTGTACCGAGAAGGCGATGAACTTCTGCGCCGCGGCCAGATCCTTGGCGCCCTTAGGGATGGCCCAGGAGTCGAAGTCGTAGATGCCGCCGTTCCACACCACCTTCAGATTGCTTTCTTTCTGCACGGCGGCGATCCGGCCGTTGTACGCTGAGCTCATCACCACATCACCGGAGACCAGGTACTGCGGCGGCTGCGCGCCGGCTTCCCACCACTGGATGCTCGGTTTCAACTGATCGAGCTTCTTGAAGGCGCGATCAACCCCGGCCGGGGTCGCCAACACCTTGTAGACCTCTTTGGGTGCCACGCCATCGGCCATCAGGGCAAATTCCAGGGTGTACTTGGCGCCTTTGCGCAGGCCACGTTTGCCGGGGAATTTCTCGGTATCCCAGAAGTCCACCCAGCTGGTGGGCGCGCTTTTCAGCTTGTCGGCGTTGTAGGCCAGCACCGTCGACCAGACGAAGAAACCCACGCCGCACGGCTGAATAGCGCCAGGGATAAAGTCATCGGGATTGCCGAACTGGGCCGGATCGAGGCTTTCAAACATCCCCTCATCGCAGCCACGGGACAGTTCTGGCGACTCCACTTCCACCAGGTTCCAGGACACGCTGTGGGTGTCGACCATGGCTTTCACCTTGGCCATCTCGCCGTTGTATTCGCCGGCCAGGATCTTGCCGTTGCCGGCCGCCTCCCAGGGTGCATAAAAGCCTTTGACCTGGGCGTTTTTGTTGGCGCCACCAAAGGACACCACGGTCAGATCGGCGGCCAGGCTGGGCAGCGCACAGACGAGCCCGAGGGCCAGGGCGCTGAGTTTGAGAGAGTTAGTCATTGTTGTTGTCTCCACAGTGCAGGTTGATAGAAATTCGATCAAACAGCTTCCAGTAAGGGGTCCAGCGCGCGTACGTGTTCGACCTGCCAGCCGAGCGGCACCACGTCGCCCACAGCCAGGGCCGGGTCGAGCTCGGCAATCGGTTGTTTGACGAAGAAGTCGGCCTTGCCACACACCTCCAGACGCACACGCACGTGGTCGCCCAGGTAGATGAATTCCTCCACGCGGCCGCTGAAACGGTTGGCACAAGTTTCGCTGGCGCCGTTCAAACGGATGCGCTCCGGACGAATCGACAGGGTCACCGGCTCGCCGAGCTGACCGACATTCACCGCCAACGCCTCGACTTTTTCGCCACGCCCCAGCTCGACCACGCAACGTTCGCCGTCGCGGCTGTGCAGGCGACCGTTGATGCGGTTGTTCTCGCCGATAAAGTTGGCCACGAAGGTATTTTTCGGCTCTTCATAGAGGGTGCGCGGCGCGGCGATTTGCTGGATTTCACCTTGGTGAAACACCGCCACCCGATCCGACATGGTCAGGGCTTCACCCTGGTCGTGGGTGACGTAGACCACGGTCACGCCGAGGCGTTTGTGCAGGTGTTTGATCTCCATCTGCATATGTTCACGCAGCTGTTTATCCAGGGCACCCAGCGGTTCATCCATCAGCACCAGCTGCGGCTCGAACACCAAGGCGCGGGCCAGGGCCACCCGCTGCTGCTGGCCGCCGGACAATTGGCCGGGGTAACGGTTGCGGAATTTATCCAGCTGCACCATCGACAGGGCGCGCTTGACCCGCTCGCTACAGTCGGTCTTGTTCATGCCGCGCACGGTCAGCGGGAACGCCAGGTTTTCCTAGACTGTCATGTGCGGGAACAGCGCGTAGTTCTGAAACACCATGCCGATGTCACGTTTGTGCGGCGGCACGTTATTGATCGAGCGGCCGGCCAGCAGAATCTCGCCGGCGGTAGGCGTTTCGAAGCCGGCCAGCATCATCAGGCTGGTGGTTTTGCCCGAACCGGACGGCCCCAACAGGGTGAGAAATTCGCCTTTGCGAATTTCCACGTTGAGGTCTTTGACGATGAGGTTCTCGCCGTCGTAGCTCTTTTGTACGCCACGAAAGCTGACCAGCACATCGTTCGATTGCGTCTCGAGCATAACCGCACCTTTTATTTTGTTGTCTGTCGTGGAGTAAGACTAGAACGACAGACCAGCAGGGCAAATCGGCGGTTAGGAGAGATTGCTATAAGCACAGCGGACGACTGCATGTAGGGATTGCCCTACAAACCGGCCATGCACCCGTTACGAGTTGGGTACAACCGTAGGGTGGGCTTCAGCCCACCAACCCCCTTATGTAGCGGCGCTGGGCTGAAGCCCAGCCTACGACTGACAGCAGATCAAAGCAGCTTGTGCTCCATGGCATAGCGCATCAGATCGGCCATCGAGCTGGCATTCATCTTCTGCATCAGCCGCGCCTTGTGGGTGCTGATGGTCTTGTTGCTGAGGGCCAATTGCTGGGCAATCTCATTGACGCTGGCGCCTTGCACCAGGCGCTCGAACACCGAGAACTCGCGCTCCGACAGCAATGCATGGGCGGGCCGCGAATCGGTCAGGCCGACCTCGAAGACCATCCGGTCGGCCAGATCCGGATCGATATAACGACCGCCACCGGCGACCTTGCGAATCGCCGTTAGCAGCAGGGCCGGGTCGCTGTCTTTGGTGGCGTAACCGGCGGCGCCAATCTTCAGGGCGCGGGCGGCCATCTGCGCCTCGTCGTGCATCGACAAGACCAAAATGGCCGGGGGATTGGTCAGGGCGCGAATCCGTGGAATCGCCTCCAAGCCGTTTACTCCGGGCATCGAGATGTCCAGCAACACCACATCGCAGGGCACCTGGCGCAGGGTCTCCAGCAACTGCTCGCCGTTACTGGCCTCGCCGACCACTTGCAGGTCCTTGGCCAGGCCGATCAATTGCTTGATGCCCTCGCGGACGATGGTGTGATCTTCTGCCACCAATACTCGAATCACGCCGTTGCCTCCTCAGGCCAATACCTTATTCAAAGGCTATGTACCAGTTACCTGTTAAAGACCGATCTTGTAGGGTGGGCTTTAGCCCACCACCTCTGAACGCCGCAATCTTGGTGGGCTAAAGCCCACCCTACGCCAAGCCCATCGCCAGCAGTTCAGCGCCCTTGAGCCCTACCGCGCTGCACAACGCGCAACTGAGACAGCGCCTATTCCAAGGGAATCCGCACACTCAGGCTGGTGCCCTCGCCCAACCGGCTGTCCAGCTGCAAGCTGCCGCCGAGCATCAGCACCCGTTCACGCATGCCGACCAAACCGAAGGAGCTGGGCCGCCCCGTGGGCGCCACAAAACCACAGCCATCATCAACGATGGTCAGGCACAGCATGCCGGCCTCCAGCGTCAACCGCACCTCGACAGTATGCGCCTGGGCATGGCGCATGACGTTGGTCAGCGCCTCCTGGAGGATGCGAAACAGGCCGATGGCCTTGGCATCCGGAAGCGCCGGCAGGTTGTCGGGCACCTGCACCAGACAAGGAATCTGCGTGCGCCCCTCGAAGCGTTGCGCCTGCCATTCAATCGCCGAACTGATGCCGGCATCGAGGATCGGCGGACGCAAGGCGGTGGCCACATCGCGGACCAACTGGAACAGGCTGGCGATCAGCCGTTTCATGCTGTTCAGGCGCTCCTGCAGGCCGCTGTCCAGCTCGCCGTAGGCCAGCTCGCACATGGCGGTTTCCAGTTTGAGCACGGTCAGCACCTGGCCCAATTCATCGTGCACTTCGCGGGCGATGCGGGCCTTCTCCTCTTCGCGCACGCTCTCCAGGTGCGCCGACAACTCGCGCAATTGCCCGCGCGACTCGCTCAGCGCCAGCTCGATGCGCTTGCTCTCACTGATGTCCCAGACGATGCCATCCCAGACCACCAGGCCATCCTCGAGGCGTCGGGCGATGGCCTTGATATCGGCCCAGCGCTGCTCGCCCTCGCGGGTCAGGATGCGTCCCTGCCAGTGCCAGTCACGGTCCGCCTCCCGCGCCGCCAGCTGGCTTTGGTGGTAATCGGCGAGATCATCGCCGTGCACCAGGCTACGAATCCCGCGCCCAGGTTGCAGCAAGGTGGCAGCCGGAAAACCGACCAGTTTTTCACTGCCCTCGCTGATAAAGGCAAAGTCCACCGGCGCGTCGGGCTGCGGCCGTTCCAGGCGAAACACCAGGCCTGGCACATTGGCGGCGATGCCTTGCAGGCGCGCCTGACTTTCCTGCAGGGCGGCCAGGGCGCGGCGCCGCTCGGTCACGTCGGTGATATAGACGACCAAATATTCGGCCTGGCGAAAGCGCAAAAAACTCAAGGACACATCGGTCGGCAGCGCACTGCCATCGGCGCGCAAGCAGTGGCTCTCGAAGCTCAAGGGCTCGCCATCACTGGCGCGGGCGCGCTTCCACAGTGCCAGCCAGCGATCCATCTGCAGGCTCGGCTCCAGTTCGATCAGCGGCCGCTCCAGCAAGCCGCCCAGGGGATAGCCGAGCATCTGTTCGACCGCCCGATTGGCATAGCGCACGTGGCTGTCCCAGTTGACCCAGAGAATGCCGACGGTGCTCTGGTCGATGGAAAACTGCGTCAGCCGCAGCGCCTCTTCACTGGCGGCCTGCAGCTCAAGCGCCTGGCGCGCCTCCAGCACGCGCCGCTCCAGGCCCTGCCGCTGACGACGCAGGGAAAACACTATGGCCAGCGCGGCCAACAGCAACACCGTCAACAGCCCGCTGAGGTTCTGCCAGAAGCCCGGCGAGTCGCCCAGGCGGGGGTATTTGAGCTGCAGCCAGCGCCCGCGCAACTGGTCCAGCTGCTTGGCCGGGATCGAGCGCAGCGCGCTGTCCAGCAAGCTCGACAGCTCGGGCCAATCGCGCCGCGAGGCGACCCGCAACAACTGCGGCAAACCTATATCGCCGACCACCGCCAACTCGGCAAACTCGCTCTCGCGCGCCAGGCGACTGAATTGCGCCGCGTCGATCACCGCATAGCGCACCCGCTGGCTGAGCAGCTGTTGCAAGGCCTCGCGGTCGCTGCCGACGGCCTGCAGATTGAGGCTCACATAGGTGCCGCGCAGGTAGTCGGCCACCACGCTGGGCATGCGCACGGCCACCGGATCAGTGGCGCCGAGCTGCTCCAGATCGCCCGCT
>MHZN01000165.1 GCA_001830395.1 Pseudomonadales bacterium RIFCSPLOWO2_12_59_9
CCCGGTTTGCTTGGTTTCTGACTGTCCATAACCTAGGGCTACAACTCGACTCGTTGCGGGGCGTAACCCCGTTGCCGGTAAAGGCGGAAATTGTCGCGGGCCAGCGTGAGCTGTTCCGGCTGCTGATTGACTATCTCGATAATCCGGCTGAAGTGCTCGCAGCCCTCGGAAATAGTCGGATTCAGGTTGATCAGCAAGCCTTGCGGGGTGGCTGGCGGTTGATCCAGGCCGATTACCACCGGGGCGTTCGGCGCGTCCTGGTAGAGATTATGCGGGATAAAGGTTTCACCTTTAAATCGCCACAGCAGCTCATCCAGCTCTGCGCACTGCGCGGCATCGGCACCACGCAAAAACACCGGCAGACCGGCGCGCCAGGCTTTGGCGGCCAGCTGACAGGCCATCTTCAGACGACCCGCCGGTTGGCTGCCTTGCAGTACGTAAAACTCTATGCGAGCCATGATCGATGTGCAGCTCCTGAAGCGATGCAATAACTTGTCGACGGGTTGCCTCAGGCCGTTGAAAAATGTAGCGAGCGACGGCTAGGCAAGGCGAAATCAGTCGAAAAAGCGCAGTTTACGCGCTGTAAATGAGCATTTTGAGACTGATTTCAACGCCGCATAGCCTAGCGCAGTAGTTTTTCAGCGGCCTGTAGCACTACACCCGATCCAGCAGGTACTGGGTCAGCAGCGGCACGGGCCGGCCGGTGGCGCCTTTGTCTTTACCGCCGCTGATCCAGGCGGTGCCGGCGATGTCCAGGTGCGCCCAGTGGTATTTTTTGGCGAAGCGCGACAGGAAGCAGCCGGCGGTGATCGAGCCGGCTTTTGGCCCGCCGATGTTGGCGATGTCGGCGAAGGGGCTGTCGAGCTGTTCTTGATACTCCTCGAACAGCGGCAACTGCCAGGCGCGGTCGTCGGCCGCCTTGCCGGCGCTGAGCAACTGTTCGATCAGCGCGTCGTCATTACCCATCACGGCCGAGGTGTTGCTGCCCAGGGCAACGATGCAGGCGCCGGTGAGGGTGGCGATGTCGATCACCGCTTGCGGCTTGAAGCGCTCGGCATAGGTCAGGGCGTCGCACAGCACCAAACGGCCTTCGGCGTCGGTGTTGAGAATTTCCACGGTTTGCCCGCTCATGCTGGTGACTATGTCGCCGGGGCGGGTGGCGCCGCCGCTGGGCATGTTCTCGGCGCAGGCCAGGATGCAGACCAGATTGAGCGGCAATTGCAGCTCGAGTACCGCGTGCAAGGTGCCGAGCACGCTGGCGGCGCCGCACATGTCGTACTTCATCTCATCCATGCCCAGGCCCGGTTTCAGGCTGATGCCGCCGGTGTCGAAGGTGATGCCTTTGCCGACCAGGGCGAAGGGTTTGTCGGCTTTCTTGCCGCCTTGGTAGTTGAGCACGATCAGCTTGGGTGGCTGGTCGCTGCCCTGGGCCACGGCCAGAAAGGCGCCCATGCCCAGTTCTTTCAGTTGTTTTTCGTCGAGGATGTCGACTTTCAGCTGTTTGTGCGCCTTGCCCAGGGACTTGGCTTGTTCGGCCAGGTAGCTCGGGTGGCAGAGGTTGGGCGGCAAATTGCCCAGGTCGCGGGTGAAGGCCATGCCGCTGGCTATGGCTTGGGCGTGCAGGCTGGCGCGCTCAACCTCGGCCAGCTCGCTCTTGTCGGCCAGCAGGGTGATCTTTTTCAGGGCCAGTGGCTCGGCCTTGTTGCTCTTGAACTGCTCGAATAAGTAGCCGCCATCGGCCAAAGCTTCAACTATTAAACGGTTTTTGCCGTAACTGTCGCGGCCTTTTACCGCCAGTTCACCCAGGGCCAGGGTCGCATCACTGCCGCCCAAGCCTTTAAGTACGTTGAGGGTGGCGCTGACCAATTTGCGCAATTGGCGGTCGGTTAATTCGGCTTCTTTGCCACTGCCCACCAGCAGTACGCGTTCCGCTTTAAGGTTCGGCAGGCTGTGCAGCAGTAGGGTTTGCCCGAGCTTGCCGGTCAAATCGCCACGCTTGAGCAGGTTGCTGATGGCGCCGCCGGCTGCCGCATCGAGGGCACTGGCGGTTAAGCCGAGCGTGCCGCCTTCGCCAATGGCAACGACCAGGGTGGCGGTTTTCAGGGTTGCGACAGGGCTGCTTTTAACCAGAAATTGCATAGCGAGGTGTCCCCAAGACAAAGAGTCGGGATTACAGGATAATGCCGGCTGATTTTTGGTGCTGCGCCTTACGGCGAGCCGGCAACAATGTGGCTAGTTTGAGCGTAGCCACCTGAGCCTGACAACCCTGGAGTGTCCGGTTTGATCGTCTTCCGTTATTTATCCCGCGAACTGTTACTGACCTCCGGCGCCGTAAGCGCGGTGCTGTTGGTCATTATTATGAGCGGGCGTTTTATCAAGTACCTGGCGCAAGCGGCCGAAGGCCGGCTGGACCATACGGTGCTGTTTTTGATCATGGCCTACAAGCTGCCGAGTTTCTTGCAGCTGATTTTGCCCCTGGGGCTGTTTCTCGGGGTGCTGCTGGCCTACGGGCGGCTGTACCTGGACAGTGAAATGACCGTGCTGTCGTCCGCCGGAGTCAGCCAGCAGCGGTTGGCGGCCTATACCCTGGTGTCGGCCACTGGCGTGGCCTGTCTGGTCGCTTGGTTGAGCCTTGGCCTGGCGCCGCAAGGCTCGACCGAGGTGGCGCGGATTCTCAATAAACAAGCGGCCATGACCGAGTTCGACACCCTCGAAGCGGGGCGTTTTCAGTCGATTCGTAAAGGCTCGCGGGTCACCTACACCGAGCAATTGAGCGCCGATCGCAGCCAGTTGTCGGGGGTGTTTATCTCCGACAAGCGTCTGTCCAAGGCCGGCGACAAGCAGCGCGGGATCACCGTGCTGGTGGCCGAGACGGGCCATCAAGAGATTCAGGCCGACGGCAGCCGTTATCTGGTGCTGCAAAACGGCTATCGCTATGACGGCAATCCGGGCCAGGCCGACTACCGCAAAATTCAATATGAAACCTACGGCGTGTTGTTGCCCAAGCCCGAAGTGAGTGAGGAAATCGGTGAGCGTGAAGCGGTGCCGACTGGCGATTTGTTTGGCAGTGACAATCTGGTGGACCGCGCCGAGTTGCAATGGCGCTTGTCGATTCCCTTGCTGGTGTTTGTCGTGGCGCTGATGGCGGTGCCGCTGTCGCGGGTCAATCCGCGCCAGGGCCGCTTTCTTAAACTGTTGCCGGCGGTGCTCTTGTATATGACTTATCTGGCCTTGCTGGTGGCCGCGCGCGGTGCGCTGGATAAAGGCAAAATCCCGGTGCAACTGGGGCTGTGGTGGGTGCACGGGATATTCCTGCTGCTGGCCTTGACCTTGTTGTACTGGGAGCCGCTGCGGCTCAAATGGTCGGCACGTCGCGCGGTGTCGGGGGTGATCCATGGTTAAGTTGGATCGCTACATAGGCACCAGTGTGTTTTTCGCCATTCTGGCTGTGCTCGGCATCATCGTCGGCCTGTCGTTGTTGTTTTCCTTTATCGATGAACTGGGCGATGTGGGCGAGTCTTACGGTTTGCTTGAGGTGGCCGAATGGGTGCTGCTGACGGTGCCGCGGCGCGTCTATGAAATGCTGCCGATGGCCGCCTTGATTGGTTGTTTGATCGGCTTGGGTAATCTGGCTAGCAGCAGTGAGCTGACCATCATGCGCGCCGCCGGGGTCTCGATCGGGCGGATCGTCTGGGCGGTGATGAAGCCGATGCTGGTGCTGATGCTGTTGGGCATCTTGATCGGTGAATATGTTGCGCCCTGGAGCGAGAATCTGGCCCAGGCCAATCGCGCCATGGCTCAGGGCGGCGGTGAGGCGCAAAGCGCCAAACGCGGCTTGTGGCATCGCCAGGGCGATGAGTTCGTGCACATCAACGCCGTGCAACCGAATGGCGTGTTGCTTGGGGTGACTCGTTACCAGTTTGACCAGCAGCGCAATTTGCAAGCCGCCAGCTTCGCCCGCCGCGCCCTGTATCAGGGCGATCACTGGCAGCTGGAAGATGTCGCCACCACCCAGTTGCATGAGCAATCCAGTGAGGTGCTGCACAGCGCCAGCGAGCGCTGGAGTGTTGAGCTCAGTCCGCAATTGCTCGGCACCGTGGTGCTGGAGCCAGAGGCGCTGTCGGTGACCGGGCTGTGGAGCTATATCCATTACCTGGCCGAGCAGGGCTTGGCCAATGGCCGTTACTGGCTGGCGTTCTGGAACAAGGTGCTGCAGCCTTTGGTGACTGCCGCTTTGGTGCTGATGGCGATCTCCTTTATCTTCGGTCCACTGCGTTCGGTGACCCTCGGACAGCGAGTGTTTACCGGAGTGCTGGTCGGTTTTGTGTTCAAGATAGTGCAAGACCTGCTCGGGCCTTCGAGCCTGGTGTTTGGCTTCCCGCCCTTGCTGGCGGTGCTGATCCCGGCGGCGGTGTGTAGTGTCGCCGGGGTCTGGCTGCTGCGCCGGGCCGGCTGATTAGGCAGGTTGTGCGCCCATAAAAAAACCGGCATTGACTGCCGGTTTTTTTATGCCTGCGTTGTAGGCGGGGCTTTAGCTGCTATTGGGTCGCTGCCGCGGCTAAAGCGCCTACTGGATGTTGATAGGCGAATTATTTCGTCTTGGGCAATTGCACCGTGCAGCTGCCGGAATAGATGTCGTGCCAGCTGCGTTTTTGTTTGTCGACCAGCATCCAGAAAAACCCCAGGCCAAAACACAGGAAGGAGATGATCGCCAGCAGAAAGCGCAGCAACGCCTGCCACAGGTCAATTGCGCTGCCATCAGCGTTTTGCACGCGCACGCCCCAGACCTGCATGCCCAGGGTTTGGCCGTTGTGGGTCCAGAACTTGGCGAAGAAGGCGAACAGGCTGAACAGTAGCAAGGTTGACAGCAGCGGGTCGCCATTCAGGGCACCGGCTTCGCTCATGGCTTTGAGCTGCGCCTCGCCGTAAATCAGCTTGAGACACATCAGGTAGGCGAAGGTCACCACCATCAACAGGGCCAGGCTGAGCAGCGCGTCATAGGCCATGGCGGCCAGGCGCCGCGGTAAGCCGGCGTAGGGGAATTGGCCTTGCGGGCGCAGTAGGTGAGTGGACATGACAGACTCGCGGCGAGGTAAAGGCGGCGATTCTACGGCCTCGGGTCGACAAAATCATGCGCAAAAAAGCTATGTGCCGATTAACTGCTGCGCCAGGCGCTAGCTCTTTTGTAGGCGGGGTTTGCGGTGCTCAACAGTTAACCAAAAAAAGCCCCGCGTGAGCGAGGCTGAGAATGCGAGGCAGAGCTTCTGCCGCGCACTTGGGGTTGCTTGGTCGGCTCAGACCAGCTTCATCAGGGCTTCGCGGCTGAACGGCAGGATGTCCCCCTGGCGACCATCGCGCACTTTTACCGCCCAGTCCGGATCGACCAGCAGGGCGCGGCCGACCGCCACCAAGTCGAACTCCTGGTTGTTCAGACGGGTCAGTAGGGCGCCAAGATCCGCCGGTCGGGCGACCTTGTCGGTGTTGACCATAAACTGCAGGAACTCGCCATCCAGGCCGACGCTGCCGACGGTGATGGTCGGCTTGCCGGTCAGTTGGCGGGTCCAGCCGGCCAGGTTCAGCTCGGAACCTTCGAACTCAGGCTCCCAGAAGCGGCGGGTCGAGCAGTGGAAAATATCCACGCCGGCGTCCGACAGCGGCTGCAGGAATTCGCCCAGAGCCTCCGGGGTCAGCACCAGGCGTGCGGTGTAATCCTGCTGCTTCCACTGGGAAAACCGCAGGATGATCGGAAACTCCGGGCCCACGGCGGCGCGCACGGCCTGGATCAGTTCGATGGCAAAGCGCGAGCGGTTGGCCAGGCTGCCGCCGTAACCGTCGGTGCGCTGGTTGCTACCTTCCCAGAAGAACTGGTCGACCAGATAGCCGTGGGCGCCGTGGATTTCCACGCCATCCATGCCGATCGCCTGAGCGTCGCGGGCGGCCTGGGCAAAAGCGGCAATCACTTCGTCGATGTCAGTCTGGGTCATGCCATGAACGAGCACTTTGCCATCCTTAAGTTTTTCCATCGGGCCATAGGCCGGGACTTCGCCAACCGGCTCGGTGCCGAGTTTGCGTACGCTGCCTACGTGCCAGAGCTGCGGGACTATCTTGCCGCCTTCGGCGTGCACGGCATCGACTACTTTTTTCCAGCCGGCCAAGGCCTCTTCACCGTAGAAGCACGGCACGTTCGGGTAGCCGTTGGAGGCTTGATGGCCGACCGTGGTGCCTTCAGTGATGATCAAGCCAACACCGGCCGCTGCACGGCGGCGGTAGTACTCGATCACTTTGCTGTTGGGAATGCCGCCCGGGGAGAAGGAGCGGGTCATGGGCGCCATCACCACGCGGGTCGGCAGGGTCAGGTTGCCCAGATGAAAGGGCTTGAACAGGGCTGCGGTTGGGGCGGTCATAGATGCTCCTCTTGCCGGCCAGGCGACCGGTCGTCTCGTTAAATAGGTAAATGGCTACTAGTAGGTAAAAGCTCAGGGCCTGAGCAGTAGCTCGAGGCGTTGCACGAAATTTTCCACGGGCTGGGTCTGGCTGCCGACTTTTAAACGGGTCAGCACGCCTTGCCAGGCATTGGCGATAAAACTGGCCAGATTGCTGCAGTCTTCATCGCTGGGCAGTTCACCGGCCGCCTGGGCCTGCTCCAGGCAGCGCTGCAGAATCAACGCCGACTCTTGCAGAATCGCCTCGACCTGCTCGCCAATGGCCGGCAGCAGCTCGCTCATCTCAAAACTCAGGCTGCCGATGAAGCAGTGGTATTCCAGGCGTTGTTGCTGGCGAAAGTGCAGCAGTAACTCGCTGTAGTAGGCCAGAATCCGCGCCCGTGGGCTGAGGGCCGGGTTGCTCAGAGCTTCGCTGTAACGGGCCAGGCGCGGCTGATAAATAAAGCTCAGCGCTTGCAGGGCGAAGTCTTCCTTGCTGGCGAAGTAGTGGTAGAAGGAGCCCTTGGGGATTCCCGCCGCCTGCACTATCTCCTGCACGCCGGTGCCGTGGTAGCCGCGACGGGTCATTACCGCGGCGCCTTTGGCGAGGATCAGGTCACGCTTGTCGAGTCGAATGCTAGTCATGGGTTAAGCATATGACCGGTCGTCTCGCTTTACCCAGCACTATAACTACGCGTGATAGAGCGCTATGTCGCGGTGGCGTGTGGTGATAGCCACTGAGGTGTTACAGCCAGGTGACCTGTTGCTCCAGCGGAAAGCGCAGGCGTGGGTTGTACACGCCTTTGTCGGTGGCGCGGCCGACGGCCAGCAGCATGATCGGCAGGGCGTGGCGTGGGATTTTCAGTACCTTGCGCAAGCGCACTTCGTCAAAGCCCTCCATCGGGCAGCTGGCGTAGCCGTGGCTCTGAAAACCGAGCATCAGGTTCTCCGCCGCCAGGGCCGTGGACTTCACCGCCCATAAGCGCATTTGCCCGTGGCTGTTGGGGCCGCGCATCAGCGGCTTGCGCAAGGCCGCCAGCCGCAGCAGCTGGCGTTTGCAAAATCCCAGCAGGCCGAACGGGCCTTGGTTGTACTGAAAGGGCGCGGTCTTGCTGTAGAAATGCCGAATGCGCTGCGGCACTTCGGCTTCGGGCCAGTAATGGATGACGTCTGCGCAGGCCTGGCGCCAGGTGTCCGGGCGCGCCAGCACGGCGATGATCAGCGGCGCCTTGGCGGCATTTTGCTGCATGCACACGCCATGCAGTTGCCCGAGCAACTGCGGGTCGCGGATCACCTGAAAACTCCAGGGCTGCAAATTGCAGGAGTTGGGCGCTAGTACGGCCAGCTCCAGGCAGTCGCGAATCACCGCTTCGGGCACCGGCTCACTGCTGAAACGGCGTATCGCCCGGCGACTTTCGATCAGCTCGCGCAGGGCGGCCGGGCTGACGGCAGGAGCGGGGGCAGAATTGGTGGCAGCGCTGGTCATGGTCGGCATCCTGGGGTGATGGCGCTGGTCACTGCTCGAGGGAATCGAGCAGTTGGCGAATGCCCTTGTCGTTGGGCGACAGTGCCAATAATGCCTGGGCCCAGCGTTTGGCGGCGCGCTTGTCGCCCAGGTCGCGGTTGAAGGTGATCAACCCGAGCAGCACTTCCTGATCCTGCGGGAAGTCTTTATGGGCGGCTTCCAGCACCTTGATCGCGGCTGCGGCTTTGCCGGTGCTGTTCAGCGCCACGGCGTACACATAGCGATAACGCAGGTGCTCGGGCGCCAGCTGGGTGGCCAAGGCGAGTTCGCTGACCGCTTCGGGCAGGCGTTGTTGTCGGGCCAGGGCCAGGCCGAGTGTGTGATGCAGGGTTGGTTCTTGTGGGCTGCGGACCAGGCCGTCACGCAGCACGCGCTCGGCCTGCGGCTCTTGGCTTTGGCTTTGATAGAGGCTGGCCAGATTGACCACGGCTGGAGTGAAGGGGTCCAGGGCCAGCGCTTGACGGAAATAGGCTTCGGCTTGGGCGGCGTCACCGCGCTCAGCATACAGCGCGCCGAGGTTGGTCAACGACTCCGGCCGATCGGCATTGAACAGTTGGGCGGCAATGTATTCATCCAGCGCCTGTTTAAAGGCTTGGCGATTGGCCGGTTTCAGACTGGCTTCGTGGGCGCCGGCCAGGGCGCGGGCGGCGGCCATGCGCACGCCACGTACCGGGTCGGCGAGCAGCGGTGGCAGGGCTTGTGAACTCATATTGGGGGCGACGCGTTCGACGGTTTCGACGGCGGCTTGGCGGACCATTTCATTGTCGTCATACAGGCCGTCGACCAGTAGGGTGAACGTTTGCTGATCGCGGCTGGCACTGAGTCGTGAGAGTGCGCTGGCGCGGGCAATGGCCGGTTGCGTGGCATCGCCGATCACCGCTAATAGACCCGCATCGGCGCCGGGAAAGCCCTGGCTGGCGGCTGCAAAGGCCTCGGCAAACCGCTGATGGCCGGCGGGTGGGTGGGGATACCATTGCTGGATCTTGGCGGCCGCCCACTGGGGTTTCTTGTCGGCATGGCAACTGTTGCAGGCATTCGGCGTGCCGAGGGTCACCGATAAATCGGGACGCGGGATACGCAGCGAGTGATCGTTGCGCGGGTCAACCTGCATGTAGGTGGTGGTCGGCATATGGCAACTCACGCACTGGGCGCCGGTCGAGCCTTGTGGGTGAAAGCTGTGCTTGGGGCTGTCGTATTTGGCCGGTAGATGGCACTGGGCGCAAACGCCATTGCCTTCGGCGCGCAGTTTCAGCGAGTGGGGTTCGTGGCAGTCGCTGCAGGTCACACCCTTGGCGAACATTTTGCTCTGCAGGAAGGAGGCGTGGTTGAACACCTCGTCGCGCTGCTGGCCGTCGGGCCAGTACAGGCCGTCGTCCAGTAGGGCGGGACGGTAGTTGTCGGCCAAGCGTTGGCCGTGGACGAAGCTGTCGCTGGTCTGTCCGCGCCTCGAGTGGCAGGTGGCGCAGGTTTCGATTTCCTTGTTGCTTTTGCGTGGTTCGCTGCGGGTGGCATTGCCGGTGCTCAGTTCGCTCAGCCAGCTGACACCACGGCGTTCATCCAGGACTGCCGCCAAGCCTTTGCCGGGGCCGCTGAAGTGTTCGCTGCCGGGTTCATGCTTGGCCCAGGCCAGGTGGTTGGAGGCTGGGCCATGGCAGGCTTCGCAGCCAACATTCAGCTCTGACCATTGGGTATTGAAGCTCTTGCTGGCGGCGTCGTAGTTTTTTTGCAGGTTGGTGGAGTGGCAGTCGGCGCACTGGTAATTCCAGTTCTGGTCGATGCTGGTCCAGTGCAGGGGATTGCCGGCTTTAAGCTTTTGCTCGGGATAAAGGTGAAACCAGCGTTGCCCGCCTTTTTCTTTCGGGCGGGTATCCCAGGCGATGCCAAAGGCTTGCAGGCGGCCGCCGGGAAACTCCACCAGGTATTGCTGCAGCGGGGTGACGCCAAAGGTGTATGTGATCTCGAAGTCGGCCAGCTTGCCGGCCGGCCCGTCGGTATTGACGAAGAATTTGCCGTCACGGCTGAAGAAGGTGCTGGTGATGCCGTTGTAGCTGAAGTGGGCTTTGTTGAAGTCGCCCAGTACTGTTTTGGGCGTGGCGACTTGCATGGCCAGGTCGTGATGCGAGCCTTGCCACAGGTCGTGTTGCTGGCTGTGGCAGCCGCTACAAGTCTCGGTGCCGCCGTAACTGGGGGCGGCCTGGTCGATTGTGGCTGTTATTGCTGGTGACTCTGTCGGCACTGGCGGCTTGCTGCTGGTGATAGCTGTCTTGGGCGCCTGTTTCGGTTGCTGGAGGGCGAGATAGCCGGCGCTGGCGCCGATCAGCAACACAGTCGCAGCCAGTAGCCAAACCCAGCGCTGACTGCGACCTGTTGAGGCTGGTTGAGTTGCGGGGCTGGCGGTGTTTGCGGGTTGGTTCTTTTTATTCTTGCGCAAAATTTGATCTGCCGACAGATAAGCGGGAAGGGCGCAGCCCCTACGGATGGCTTGAGTATTTCAGCTTGCTGTAACTGGCGTCTAGCGCGCCGCTGTTGCTGGTTTTGTGGGCGAAAAAAAACCGGAGCGAGTCCGGTTTTTTTGACCTGGGTGGCTTAGCGTTTTAGCGCGGCCGACAGGTGTGGCTGGATGGCGGTCAGTACCGCTTTAAAGCACTTGGTGTTGCCGGTCACTATGTGGCCTTTTTCGAGGAATTCGTGGCCGCCGTTGAAGTCGCTGATCAGGCCGCCGGCTTCTTGAATCAGCAGCACGCCGGCGGCCATGTCCCACTCGGTCAGGCCAAACGCCCAGGCCGCATCGAAGCGGCCGGCGGCAATGTAGGCCAGGTCGAGGCTGATGGAGCCGGCGCTGCGGATGCCGGCAACTTCGCCGCTCAAATCGCGCAACATGCCCAGGTGGCTGTCCAGGTTATCCAGTTGGCTGGGGCTGAACGGGAAGCTGTTGGCCAGCAGTGCGCCTTCCAACCCTTTGCGGGCGCTAACGCGCATGCGCCGGCCGTTGAGTGCGGCGCCACGGCCGCGGCTGGCGGTAAATTCTTCTTGGCGGACCGGGTCGAGAATTACTGCGTGCTCGAGGCGGTCGCGGTATTTGCAGGCGATGCTGACGGAGAAATTCGGTACGCCACGCAGGAAATTGCTGGTGCCGTCCAGTGGGTCGATGATCCACAGGTAGTCAGCGCCTTCGCCTTTGCCGGCGGTCAAACCGGTTTTTTCACCGAGAAAGCCGTGGGTTGGATGGGCCTTGCTGAGTGCCTGAATGATGTTTTTTTCGGCAGTCAATTCAAGTTCGGCAACGAAGTCCTTGGCATCTTTCTCGTCAGCCGAGATTACATCCAGGCGCTCGATGGAGCGGAAAATCAGTTCACTGGCGCTGCGGGCTGCGCGCAGTGCGACATTCAGCATTGGCTGCATGGAGGTTTCACCTGGTTGTATAAAGATAGCCGGCCATTCTAGCAGAAAAGCCCAAGGTAAAAAGAGCGGCACGATAGCTTGCATGGTATTAGCTGGGGGGCTTCTGTAAGATTTCCTCCCTTTTAGCGTCTGCGTGGGCCTGCTCGTGCTGCAAAATATTCGTGTGGTGTTGGTCAATACCAGTCATCCCGGCAATATCGGTGGTGCCGCGCGGGCCATGAAAAATATGGGCGTGAGCCGCTTGGTACTGGTTCAGCCGCAGGACTTTCCCAGCGCCGAGGCGGTGGCACGGGCCGCCGGTGCGGTTGATATTCTCGACGGCGCCCGCATTGTAGGTACGCTGGAGGAAGCGTTGGAGGGTTGCAGCTTGGTGCTCGGCACCAGTGCGCGCGATCGGCATATTCCCTGGCCGCTGCTGGATCCGCGTGAGTGCGCGACTGCCTGTATGGAGCAGCTTGAGCAGGCTGGCGAGGTGGCGCTGGTATTCGGTCGTGAAGATTCCGGACTGAGCAATGATGAGCTGCAGCGCTGTCACTTTCATGTGCATATCCCGTCCGATCCTGAGTTCAGTTCGTTGAATCTGGCGACTGCTGTACAGGTGCTTACCTATGAGGTGCGCATGGCTTGGCTGGCGGCCCAGGGGCAGCCAACCAAGATGGCCAAGCTGGAAACCCATGCCGAGCAGAGTGCCTTGCCGGTAACGGCAGATGAGTTGGAGCGGTTTTACACCCACTTGGAAAGCACCTTGGTGCAGATCGGTTTTCATGATCCGGACAATCCGCGCCATCTGATGTCGCGTTTGCGCCGCCTGTATGGGCGCAGCAATATCAGTAAGCTGGAGATGAATATTCTGCGTGGCATCCTGACTGAAACCCAGAAGGTCGCCCGCGGTGAAGTTTATAAGCGGAGAGATGACTAATGTTTGATCGTATGCGCGAAGACATTCAAGGCGTATTTCATCGTGATCCGGCGGCGCGCAATACCTTCGAGGTGTTGACCTGCTACCCCGGCCTGCATGCGGTGTGGCTGCATCGGCTGACGCATTTATTATGGGTGGCTGGCTGGAAATGGCTGGCGCGCATGCTCTCCAGCTTTGCTCGGTGGGTTACCGGGATTGAGATTCATCCGGGAGCCAAAATCGGTCGGCGTTTCTTTATCGATCACGGCATGGGTATCGTTATTGGTGAAACTGCCGAGATCGGTGATGACGTCACCCTCTATCAAGGTGTGACCTTGGGCGGCACTAGCTGGAACAAGGGCAAGCGTCATCCAACCCTGGAAGATGGCGTGGTGGTCGGTGCCGGTGCCAAAGTGTTGGGACCTTTTACCGTCGGTGCGGGCGCCAAGATCGGCTCCAATGCGGTGGTGACCAAGGCGGTTCCGGCGGGCGCGACGGCGGTGGGTATTCCGGCACGGATCATCGCCAAACGTGATGCTCGGGACGATGAGCAAGAGGCTAAGCGCCAGGCGCTGGCGGACAAAATTGGCTTCGACGCTTACGGCATGAGTGAAGATATGCCGGACCCGATCGCCCGCGCCATTGGTCAGTTGCTCGACCATCTGCAGGCAGTTGACGGTCGCTTGGAAGGCATGTGCGGTGCGCTGAAGGCGCTCGGCAGTGATTATTGCGGCAAAGACTTGCCGAGCCTGCGCGATGAGGACTTTGCCGAGGTCAAGGATGAGGCCGGTAAGTCAGCGCCTTAATGCGCGGGTGATGGTGCTTTGTTACCATGCGCATCCTGATGGGCGCTAATCCCGAGTAAATCGATAGGTCTTATAGTTGACTTAAATACTCGGGAATCGGATAATCTGCGCAAATCAGCGATCCTGTGGGACCTGTTCATGCGCCTGACCACCAAAGGCCGTTACGCCGTTACTGCCATGCTTGACTTGGCGCTGCATGCGCAGCGCAGTCCGGTATCCTTGGCCGATATTTCTGAGCGTCAGGGCATTTCCTTGTCTTACCTGGAGCAATTATTCGCCAAGTTGCGGCGCGGTAATTTGGTCTCCAGCGTGCGCGGTCCCGGCGGTGGTTATCAGTTGGCGCGGGAGATGGCAGCTATTCAGGTGGCGCAGGTTATTGATGCGGTCAATGAATCGGTGGATGCCACGCGTTGCCAGGGTCAAGGTGATTGCCATGCCGGTGACACCTGCTTGACCCATCATTTGTGGTGCGACCTAAGTCAGCAGATCCACCAGTTTCTCAGCGGCATCAGCTTGGCTGACCTAGTCAGTCGACATGAAGTTCAGGAAGTTGCATCGCGCCAGGATCAGCGCCGCTGTAGCACTGGCGCTGCACGCTTGGACAAGATTGAAGCGTCCGCTATCGATTAAGTTGCACGTTTGCCTGAATACGGAGAAACGCTATGAAATTACCGATTTATCTCGACTACTCAGCGACTACGCCGGTAGATCCGCGCGTTGCGCAAAAAATGAGTGAATGCCTGCTGGTGGACGGTAACTTCGGTAACCCGGCGTCCCGTTCCCATGTGTTCGGCTGGAAGGCTGAAGAGGCGGTCGAGAATGGTCGTCGCCAAGTGGCTGATCTGGTTAATGCCGATCCGCGCGAAATCGTCTGGACCTCTGGCGCCACCGAATCGAACAACTTGGCCATTAAAGGTGCTGCGCACTTTTACTCGACCAAGGGTAAGCATCTGGTTACCACCCGTATTGAGCACAAAGCTGTACTCGACACCATGCGTCAGCTTGAGCGTGAAGGCTTTGAAGTCACTTACATCGAGCCCGGTGAAGACGGTCTGATCACCCCGGCGATGGTTGAAGCCGCGCTGCGTGATGACACCATTCTGGTCTCGGTGATGCACGTCAATAACGAGATCGGTACCATCAACGACATTGCCGCCATCGGTGAGTTGACTCGTTCTCGTGGTGTGTTGTTTCACGTCGATGCGGCGCAGTCGACCGGCAAGGTGGTGATTGATCTGGCGGCACTGAAAGTCGACCTGATGTCGTTTTCGGCGCACAAGACCTACGGCCCGAAAGGCGTCGGCGCGCTCTATGTTGGTCGTAAACCGCGAGTGCGTCTGGAAGCCCAGACCCACGGCGGCGGTCACGAGCGCGGCATGCGCTCTGGCACCTTGGCGACCCACCAGATTGTTGGCATGGGCGAAGCGTTCCGGATTGCCAAAGAGGAAATGCAGCAAGAAGGTGCGCGAATTGCCGCCTTGCGCGATCGTTTCTATAAGCAGGTCGAGAATCTCGAAGAGCTGTACCTGAACGGCAGCCTGACCTCGCGGGTGCCGCACAATCTCAACCTCAGCTTCAATTATGTTGAGGGTGAGTCGCTGATCATGGCGCTCAAGGATCTGGCGGTTTCCTCAGGTTCCGCTTGTACTTCGGCATCGCTTGAGCCGTCGTATGTGCTGCGCGCCTTGGGGCGTAACGATGAGCTGGCGCACAGCTCGATTCGTTTCACCTTCGGTCGTTTTACCACTGATGAAGAAGTTGACTACGCCGCGCAGAAAGTCTGCGAGGCGGTAACCAAGCTGCGCGAATTGTCGCCGCTGTGGGATATGTTCAAAGAGGGTGTCGATCTGTCCAAGGTCGAATGGGCGGCACACTAATTTCGCCGCACACGGCACCCTATTGAGAGAGGAATACCAGCATGGCATACAGTGAAAAGGTCATTGACCACTACGAGAACCCACGCAACGTCGGCAAGATGGATGCGGAAGATCCAGATGTTGGCACCGGCATGGTCGGCGCACCGGCGTGCGGTGACGTGATGCGTTTGCAGATCAAGGTTAACGAGCAGGGCATCATCGAAGATGCCAAGTTCAAGACCTATGGCTGCGGTTCGGCGATCGCTTCCAGCTCCCTGGCCACCGAGTGGATGAAGGGTAAGACCCTGGATGAAGCTGAAACCATCAAGAACACTCAGTTGGCCGAAGAGTTGGCCCTGCCGCCAGTGAAGATCCACTGCTCGGTACTGGCGGAAGACGCTATCAAGGCGGCCGTTCGCGATTACAAGCAGAAGAAAGGCTTGCTCTAAGGAGATTGTCGATGGCTATCAGCATGACTGTCGCGGCGGCCGAACATGTGCGCCGCTCGCTGGATGGGCGCGGCAAAGGTGACGGTATTCGCTTGGCGGTGCGCACCACCGGCTGTTCCGGCCTAGCTTACGTGTTGGAGTTTGTTGACGAGTTTGCTGCTGAGGATCAGGTGTTCGAGAGTCACGGCGTCAAGGTGATTATCGATCCGAAAAGCCTGGTTTATCTGGATGGCACTGAGCTCGACTTCGTTAAGGAGGGTCTTAACGAAGGCTTCAAGTTCAATAACCCCAATGTGCGTGGCGAATGCGGCTGCGGCGAAAGCTTTAACGTCTGAGGCGCTTGTGGGTAGTCCTTGTCATTTTGCCCTGTTTGAACTCAAACCTGCCTTTGTGCTGGATCTAGCGCAGCTAGCTACGCGTTATCGTGAGCTGGCGCGTAGCGTTCACCCCGACCGTTTTGCCGATGGTAGCGAGCGTGAGCAGCGTTTGGCGTTGGAGCATTCGGCGAGCCTGAATGAGGCCTATCAGGTACTGAAAAATACCTCGGCCCGTGCCCGCTATTTGCTCAGTTTGAGTGGCAGTGAGCTGCCGCTGGAAGTGACGGTGCAGGATCCGGCGTTTCTCTTGCAGCAAATGCAGTTGCGCGAAGAGCTGGAAGACTTGCAGGACAGTGCCGATCTGGCCGGCGTCGAAGCTTTTAAGCAGCGGCTGAAGCTGGCCCAGAATGAATTGAATCAACAGTTTGCTGGCTGTTGGGATGTGCCGGCCAGTCGTGAGCAGGCTGAACGTCTGGTGCGGCGCATGCAGTTTCTCGACAAACTCTCCTATGAAGTGCGCCAGCTAGAAGAGCGCCTTGACGATTAACCTGCCTGTCGCTTATGCGGCGCGCCTCATAGTCAGACACGTATGGCCTTACTACAGATCGCTGAACCCGGACAAAGCCCGCAACCGCACCAGCGCCGTCTGGCGGTGGGGATTGATTTAGGCACCACAAATTCGTTGGTCGCTGCCGTGCGCAGCGGTTTGGCTGAGGCGCTGCCAGACGCCGAGGGGCGTTTATTGATGCCGTCGGCGGTGCGCTATCACGCGCAGCAGATCGAAGTGGGCCAAAGTGCCAAACAAGCCGCCGCGCAAGATCCGCTGAATACCGTGTTGTCGGTTAAGCGCCTGATGGGTCGCGGCCTGGCCGATGTTAAGCAGCTCGGTGAACAGCTGCCGTATCGCTTTGTCGGCGGCGAGTCGCATATGCCTTTTATTGATACTGTGCAGGGCCCGAAAAGCCCGGTAGAAGTGTCGGCCGATATCCTTAAAGTCCTGCGCCAGCGTGCAGAGGCGACCTTGGGTGGTGAGTTGGTCGGTGCGGTAATTACCGTGCCGGCCTATTTTGACGAAGCCCAGCGCCAAGCCACCAAGGATGCCGCACGGCTGGCCGGTTTGAATGTACTGCGCCTGCTCAATGAGCCCACTGCCGCAGCCGTGGCCTATGGCCTGGATCAGCAAGCCGAAGGCTTGGTGGCGATCTATGACCTGGGCGGCGGCACCTTCGATATTTCCATTCTGCGCCTGACTGGCGGCGTCTTTGAAGTGCTGGCTACTGGCGGCGACAGCGCGCTGGGTGGCGATGACTTCGATCATGCCATCGCCGGCTGGATCATCGCTGAAGCTGGTCTGTCGACCGATATTGCTCCGGGTCAGCAGCGCAGTTTGCTGCACAGCGCCTGCGTCGCTAAAGAAGCCTTGAGTGCTGCTGAATCTGTGACGGTCAAGCATGGCGACTGGAGTGGCGAGCTGAACCGCCAGCAGTTTGTCGAACTGATTGAGCCGATGGTGGCGCGCAGCCTCAAGGCTTGTCGGCGTGCGGTGCGCGATGCCGGGATTGAATTGCTTGAGGTCGAGGC
>MHZN01000166.1 GCA_001830395.1 Pseudomonadales bacterium RIFCSPLOWO2_12_59_9
TGTCCTGGGCCTCGGAGACGGGCGTCCAGGCCGTGCCCATGTCGAGCAGGTGCACAAAGAAGTCGTTCGTCAGCTGCCCGGCGCGCTGCGTGAACACGCCGTGGGGCGCCTGGCCCGCGTTGGCACCCAGCACGCGCAGGCCGCCGACCAGCACCGCCATCTCGGGCGCGCTCAGCGTCAGCAACTGGGCCTTGTCGATCAGCATCTCCTCGGCCGAGATGCGCAAGCCCGGCTTCTGGTAGTTGCGGAAGCCATCGGCCTGGGGTTCGAGCGCGGCGAACGATTCCACGTCGGTCTGCGCCTGCGAGGCATCGGTGCGGCCCGGGGTGAAGGGCACCGTGACGGACTGGCCCGCGGCCTGGGCAGCGGCCTCCACGGCGGCGCCACCGGCCAGCACGATCAGGTCGGCCAGCGACACCTTTTTGCCGCCCGCCTGCGCGGCGTTGAACCGGCCCTGGATGCCTTCGAGCACCCCCAGTACCCGGGCCAACTGCGCGGGCTGGTTGGCCTCCCAGTCTTTCTGCGGCGCAAGGCGGATGCGCGCGCCATTGGCGCCGCCGCGCTTGTCCGATCCCCGGAAGGTCGAGGCCGAGGCCCAGGCGGTGGCCACCAGTTCGGCCACCGAGAGGCCCGAGGCCAGCACCTGCGCCTTGAGCGCGGCCACATCGCTGGCATCCACCAGCGCGTGGTCCACGGCCGGCACCGGGTCTTGCCAGATCAGGTCTTCGGCCGGCACCTCGGGGCCCAGGTAGAGCGCCTTGGGGCCCATGTCGCGGTGCGTCAGCTTGAACCAGGCGCGGGCAAAGGCGTCGGCAAAGGCCTGCGGGTCCTGGTGGAAGCGGCGCGCAATCTTTTCATAGGCCGGGTCGAAGCGCAGCGACAGGTCGGCCGTGGTCATCATCGGCGGGTGCTTCTGGCTGGGGTCATGCGCGTCCGGAATCATGTGCTCGGGCTTGCAGTTCTTGGCCACCCACTGCTGGGCGCCCGCGGGGCTTCGGGTCAGCTCCCACTCGTAGCCGAACAGCATGTCGAAGTAGCCGTTGTCCCAGGTGGTGGGGTGGGGCTTCCAGGCGCCCTCAATGCCGCTGGTGGTGGTGTAGATGCCCTTGCCGGTGCCGAACTGGTTGATCCAGCCCAGGCCCTGCGCCTCGATCGGCGCGGCCTCGGGGGCGGGGCCCACCAGGGCCGCGTCGCCCGCGCCATGCGCCTTGCCGAAGGTGTGGCCGCCGGCCACCAGGGCCACGGTTTCCTCGTCGTCCATGGCCATGCGCGCGAAGGTCTCGCGCACATCGCGGCCCGAGGCCACGGGGTCGGGGTTGCCATCCGGCCCTTCGGGGTTCACGTAGATCAGGCCCATCTGCACGGCGGCCAGCGGGTTCTCCAGCTCGCGGTCGCCGCTGTAGCGGCTGTTCGGCTTGTCGCTGGTGGCCAGCCATTCGGCCTCGGCGCCCCAGTAGATGTCTTCTTCCGGTGCCCAGATATCCGCACGGCCGCCACCAAAGCCAAAGGTCTTGAAGCCCATGGACTCCAGCGCGACGTTGCCGGCGAGGATGATCAGGTCGGCCCAGGACAGCTTGCGTCCGTATTTTTGCTTGATCGGCCACAGCAGGCGGCGGGCCTTGTCGAGGTTGCCGTTGTCCGGCAGCTGTTCAGCGGCGCGAAACGCTGGTTACCGGTGCCGGCACCGCCACGGCCGTCAGCGGTCCTATAGGTGCCGGCGGAGTGCCAGGCCATGCGGATCATCAAACCGCCGTAATGGCCCCAGTCGGCTGGCCACCAGTCCTGAGAATCGGTCATCAGGGCGGTGAGGTCCTTGACCACGGCGTCCAGGTCGAGGCTCTTGAATTGCTCGGCGTAGTTGAAGTCTTTGTCCATCGGGCTGGACAGTGGGGAGTGTTGGTGCAGGATTTTCAGGTTGAGCTGGTTGGGCCACCAGTCGGCATTGGTCGGGGCACTTGCCACTGTGTGTTGGCTAGCGCCGCCCGCGAACGGGCATTTAGCTTCGTTTGACATGCTTCTCTCCTTTTTATTCACCTAACCGCTAAACCCAGCTTGGTGCCTGAGCAGCAACCAAGCCAATAGGATTTAGGCATGAGCCTGATAGCCGGCAAAAAATGCGAAGCCCCTAGCCGCTGAGCCAATGCCCGAAAAGGCTCGGCGCGCGGGAGTCAAAACGAATGCCGACGGCCTTAAGCGGCCGCGTTCCCGCTAAGGGGCGCTACTGGTCAGCGGCATATTCGGCCACCACCGTTTCACTTCCCGTCGTGCTCAGGCCTATGACTCGATAGGCCTGGTGAGGCTGGCCGTAGTCCATGCCTGGGGAGCCGGCGGGCATACCGGGGACAGCCATGCCAACCAGATCGGCACGTTGGTTTAGTTCGAGGATTTGTGCGGCGGGCACGTGACCTTCAACGAATTTGCCGTTGATCACCCCGGTATGGCAGGAGGCCAGGCCCGCTGGCACACCAAGGCTCTGCTTGACCGCACTCATATTGGTTTCGACCTTGTCGTTGACCTTGAAGCCGTTAGCTTGCAGGTGTTTGATCCAGTCTTTGCAGCAGCCGCAGTTGGCATCCCGGTGCACGTCGATGCTCAGCGGCTCGGCAGCCTGGGCCGCCCCGCTCATCAGCATGGCAGCGAGGGTGGCAATACGCAGTGGGTTAAACATGGTGACACTCCTAAATACACAGTTAAGGACCCGTGGCTGAGCGGCCACGGGGCGCGGCAATTAACTAAAAGCTTAGTGGCAGCAGCAACTGCTGCCACTCCCACCGCCAGCCGTGTTGCCGGCGGTGAGCGCGGTGGCGGCCAGCAGTTGCGCGGGGTAGCCCGCCGCATCGAGGGCGGCGAGCAAGGCGGCACCGGGCGCAGCGCCAGTGACCCGCACCCGGCCGGTGGCCAGGTCGACCGCCACCGCCTCGACCCCGGCGAGCGGCGTTAATGCCTGCGTGACGTGTTTGACGCAGGCACCACAACTCATGCCTTGGACGTTCAGTTCGATGCTAGCCATGGAAAAACCCTCACAAATAGCCGGTGCAGTGCGGCCTTAGCAACATCTTTGACCTTGCCCTCGTGGCAAGGTCAAGCTGCCTGTGCTGGCTTATTTGCAACCCGCCCGGCCCCAGCAACAGCGAATGTTGCAGGTGGCAACGGCTGCGCGCTGCTTCAGCCGGCCGGGGCGTGCTCACAGCTCAACACCTGCAGTGCCTGGAGCCGGTCATAGCGGTACACCGGGCCATCCACACAGGCGTAACTTGCGCCTATGTAGCAATGCCCGCACAGGCCGACCCCGCAATGCATGCGCCGCTCCATGGATAACCAGATTTTATTGGCCGGAATGCCCAGGCTTACACAGCTGTCGGCAGTGGCCTGCATCAATGCTTGCGGGCCGCAGCAGAGCACGGCATCGGGCATTTGCTTGGCAAACAACGGCGCCAGGTGCGTCAAAGGCGAGCCCTGCGGCTGGCCGGCGACGGCCAGGTCGAAGGTTTCGATAAAGTCCATCGCCTGCTTCCAGCGCTCACGTTCGCGACCTAGTACTTGAGTGGCCTGGCGGCGCGCGCCATAGATCACCCGCAAGTGCACGGGCAGCTGGAGACTGGCGGCTTCATCCAATAGCCCCGCCAAGGGTGCCAGGCCGCACCCGCCGGCCACCACCAAGACCTGATGGGTGCTGAAGAACAGTGGCCAGCCTTTACCGAAAGGCCCGCGGTAGCCCAATACGGCGCCCGCCGACAGCTCGAACAGGGCGTTACTGAGCGCTCCGGTGCGGCGGATCAAGGCGTTGAAGTGCCCCTGTGAATCCGGCCGGCTGACATAGGTAAAAGGCGCCTCGCCAAAACCCGGCAGCGCGAGCATAAAAAACTGCCCGGCAATGGTCTGCAGATCACTGACCCACGGCGACTCGATGGCGAAGCTGAAGTGACGGGCATCTTCACCATCGTCGTAGTAATCGAGCAGGCGCAATTTGCGTGGGGTTAGCTCGAGCATGCGCCCACCTTGTGCATGACCCCATGCACGCCAATGCCGCCGGGACAGACCCGATCACAGCGCCCACAACCGACGCAACCGTAACTGCCGAACTGCGCCTTGAAACTGTCGCCGAACTTGTGTGACCAGAAGCGCTGCACCCGCGCCCCGGCGCTGACCGTCGGATTTTGGCCGCTGGCCTCCTGCTGAAAGCCCTGGTACAGGCAGGAGTCCCAGACCCGTTCGCGCTGGCTACCGGCCTCCGTGGGCAGCTCCAGGGGCAAGTCCAGCGGGGCAAAGCACGAGCAGGTCGGGCACACCGAGGTGCAGCCCGAGCAACCCAGGCAGCGCAGCCCGATCTCGTCCCAGGTCTGAGTGTCGATCAGCCCCTGATTGAGGCTGGCGATACCCTCAAGCACCTCCCGCTGCGCGCCCTGCTCTTGCGTCACGCAGACACTGTTGGCGTTGCGCTCGGCTTGCCAATCGTCCTGCGCCGGGGGCAAATCCAGCCCGCGCAGGGCCGCAGCTCCTGCGCTGGAGGCGACCAGCAGCAGCCAGTCCGCCGTGGCCGAGGCGCGCGGCAACAGAATCAGATCGGCGTTGTCAGCGTGCACCTGGGGGCCGCTGCCCAGGGTGCTGCAAAACCCGCCGGCGCAACTGTGCAGGCAGTCGATGCCCACCAGCAGGGTGACCCGGCGGCGCGTTTGATAATGCGGGTCGGCGGCGAAGAATTGATCCTGATAAGCCACCGCCTGCAGGTCGCAGGCATGCAGGCCGAACAGTACCTGGGCGCAGACCACCGGCAGCGCCGAGTAAAAATTGCCGCCGCTGAA
>MHZN01000167.1:0-8300 GCA_001830395.1 Pseudomonadales bacterium RIFCSPLOWO2_12_59_9
AAAGGCGGTGGCGGCACGCAGCTGACCGCAGCAGGCCAGCAACTGGTCGAGGCCTTTGCCCGCTATCAACAGGAGCATCAGCGTTTTCTCGAGCGCCTCAGTGAGGACAGCAGCCTGGAGCCTTATTTGCAGATCATGGACCGTCTGCGCCTGCGCACCAGCGCGCGCAATCAGCTGCTGGCCAAGGTCCGGCAGATTCACCCGGACGGCCTGAATGACCGCATCGAACTCGAACTGCACGGCAGTGCGCAAAGCCTCACCGCCCTGATCACCCATAGCAGCAGCGAACGGCTGAACCTCAAGGTCGGCGCCGACGTCTTCGCCCTGATCAAAGCCTCCTGGGTCAGGCTGCTCGCGGCTGACGCGCTTGCCCAGCCAGTCCCTGATAACCTATTGCTGGGTGAGGTGCTGCAGATTGAGCGCGGCGCACTGGAAACCGAGGTGCAGATCCAGCTACCCGGCGGAACTCAACTGACTGCGCAGCTGATGAGCAGCCAAATCGATGCCTTGGGATTGGCCGTCGACGGGCCGGCACAGGCGCGGATTGACCCTGAGCAGATCATCCTCTGCAGTATCTGAACTGCGCCGGCACTAACAGGCCGTTGAAAAATGTAGCGAGCGACGGCTAGGCAAGGCGAAATCAGTCGCAACGTAGCACAGCGCAGTAACGGCCGTAGGCCGGCCCGCAGGGCGAGCGAAGCGAGTCAAAAGCGCAGTGTACGAGCGGTACATGAGCATTTTGAGGCTGATTTCAACGCCGCATAGCCGAGCGCAGTAGTTTTTCAACGGCCTGTTAAAGCAGCAGCAAGCCGCTGCCCCAGCCGAGCAACAGCAGACCCGCCAGGCGGCTAAACCAAGGTCCGCCGGGCAGGGTCTTCTCCAACAAGATGTAGCCGCCGAGCAGTGCCGCCCACAGCAGATTCATCAGCCCGCCGACGAACAACAGGCCCATCAGCAGCCAGCAGCAGCCCAGGCAATACCAGCCGTGGGCCAGGCCCATGCGCCAGCCACCGCGCCAGCCCGGCCGCCAATAGGCCAGCAAAAACTGCAGCGGCCCACGACAACGTTCCAGGCAGGCGCTCTTGGTCGGTAACAGTTGGTAAGTACCGGCCGCCAACAGCAGGCCGGCGGCCAAGGTGGAACTGCTGCCTAATTCGAGACCCGGCGGCACGTTGAGTAACTGCGGGCTGAGCGGCAGCAGACGCTCCAGCCCCCACTGCAACAGGGTGGCGAACAGACTAAAGCCGCCCCAGACCAGCACATAGGCCAGGCAAAACAGCGCCACGGCCCAGTGCCGCTGAGCATTGGGCAGGCGTTTGCGCAGCATCAGCTGGTACATCAGCAGCATCGGGATGGCGCTGGGCAGCATCATGCCGACCATCATCACCAACCACATGGCCAACATCAGCAGCGCATCGCGCAAATCCCAGGGCATCGGCATGCCGGCCATGGCCACGTCCGCCATGCCGCCGGGCGCAGTCATGGCGCTGGTCAGGCGCAACAACGCCAGCCACGCCAAGCCGCTCAGCGCCAGCAGGCACAGCAGCAACAACCACTGCTCCCGGCGCAGCGGCCAGAACCGCGCCGGGGGCGGCTCTGCTGCAGCCCAGCCGGCGGCCAACTTGGGCCGCTTCAGCGCACCACTCCCTGCCCGGTGAAATGCAGCCGAGCGAAGTGCCCATGGCTTTGCGCCGAATTGATCTCGATCGCGCCGTGGGTCTGGTAGGTGCCGCTGGCGATTTCCGCCTCGGTAAATTCGAAGCCATCCGGCAGGGTCAGCCGGGCCCGCAACGGTTCGCCATTGATAGGGCTGCGAATTGGCTCACCGGTCGCCTCCAGCACCCCGGCAATCCGGGTGTGCGCCTGGCGAGCCTCGACATCGACCGAGAACTCAATGGGCACAAACTGCGGCTCGTACATCTCGCTGATGGTGCTGCTGAACACCTGAAACACCGTGGCGCCAGGCACCGTCTCGCCACCGGACAGAATGGTCAGCAGCGCCTCGCGTTGCGCGGCCGTGGCCTTGTCCTCGACAAACACCTGACAACGACCATTGCCCTCGTGGATGGCGCCGGGCCAGGCGAAAACCCCCACCCAACACAGATCATCCAGGGTGACATCCTTGAAGTGGCCGTGCTCCACTCGCATCGACACCACGGCTTCGCAATGGCCGCGACTGGGCAGTGAGTTGAATTGACACGGGCAACCCCAATCGCAGTTACAGGTGGCAAATTCTGTGCCCTGTAACTGCCAGTTCACCATACTCATGGTTAACCTCCTCCTCGCCAAATTAGTGCGAGTGCTTGCATTACCCCCTGTCATTAACGCTAGCAGAGCCAATAATCGGGAGTTGCGGCAGCCGACCAAGGGCCGTGCCAAAAACCTGTTTGTAACCCCGCGCCGGTGATCGACTGACGGCGCACGGCCAACCGCCAGCACCTATGCTTAAAAATCGAACAACCCCGGTTGAAACCCAGCTTATTGGTCAGCCCAGGAGGCGCCATCATGCGCAATCAGCCCTTGTTAAGAAGATTGGCCGCAGTGTTAGCGGTGTTGCATCTACTGTTTATCCTGCCGATACCAGCAGCCAACGCGGCCATGCTCGGCACTGCCGACATCTTGGCCGAGCAACAACAGCAGCAACCGGTCGACCGCGAACAGTTGCGGGCGATGCTCGATGATCAGGGCGTACAAAAACAGCTGACGGCACTTGGGGTCGAGCCTGCACAGGTGGCAGAACGGATCAACAGCCTGACCCCGACTGAGCTGGCGCAGTTCAACCAGCAACTGAGTGAGGCCCCGGCCGGCGGCTTTATCGGCATCATCGTGCTGTTTCTGGTGATCTTCATCATCACCGACCTGCTGTGCGCGACCGACCTGTTCACCTTCGTCAAATGCATCAACCGCTGAAGGGCCGGGGCTTTCTCAGCCTCGCCTGGGTACTGTTACTGGCGGCCTGTGCGCGCACCCCGCTGCTGCCAGAGAGTTCCCTATTGCCCGCACGGGTAGAGCTGACCCAGGTGCCATTTTTCGCCCAGAGCGACTATCAGTGCGGGCCGGCCGCGCTGGCGAGCATGCTCACCCAGCGCGGCATCGACACCTCGCCAGCCTTACTCAAGGAGCAGGTTTACCTGCCTGGGCGCGAGGGCAGCCTGCAGGTCGAACTGGTGGCCGCCGCCCGCGCCCATGAGTTGCTGGTCTACCCTGTACCACCGCGTCTCACGGCCCTGCTGCAAGAGGTGGCCGCCGGCAACCCGGTGCTGGTGCTGCAGAACCTGGCGTTCGATTGGTACCCACGCTGGCATTTGGCCGCTGGGCCGTTGTAACCCTGCCGCCCGAGCGCTTGCCGGCCGATGCGCAACTGCTGCCCTGGCTAACAGCCGCCAGCGACCTGGAACAAACCGGCCACCGGCGCACGGCCCGGCAGGCTTACCTGACTGCCACCCAACGCTGGCCAGAGCAACCCCTGGGCTGGTTTGCTCTGGCCAACAATAGCTATGCCGCCGGCGATCGCCCAGGCGCCGAGCAGGCGCTGCGGGCCAGCATCGAGCACGCCCCGGACTTCGCCGCCGGCTGGTTCAATCTGTCCCAGCTATTGGCCGAACAAGGCTGCGCGGCGACCGCCAACGCCGCCGGCGTTTGCGCCCAGCGACTGGCGCCGCACGATAAACGCTTTACCCCGCCGCCACTCCAAGCGCAGCCGGCAGCCGTCCAGTGCTCGCCGCTGCCCGCCTGCCCTCCTCCCCCGGCAACGCCGGCGCAGCGAAGCAATCATTGAGTCGAAACGCTGGCTCGCGGCGCGACCCGCCACGGCATCAATTGCCGAGCTGAAAGCCGCCGGTGTGAGCGCAAGCCAGTGCAGCCGAGCAAAGCTGAAAGGCTCGCCCTAAGGTGTTATCTGGCACAACGCCTACAGAGCAGTCTGTGTGAACAGCCTTCAGTCACTGGCAATGGCATAGCGATCACGTCCGGCCTCCTTGCCGGCATAGAGCGCTCGGTCGGCGCGCTCAATTGCACTGTCCAGGCTTTCGTCGCTGTCCACCTTGGCCAGCCCCAGGGTGACCGTCATTACTATGGGATCGTCTTGCTGGCGGGGCACCGGACTGCTGCGTACCAGCTGAACGATACGCTCCGCGGCGCTGGCCGCCGCCTCATGCCCAGGGCATTGAAGCAGCAGCAGGAACTCCTCCCCGCCCCAGCGAATCAAGGGTTCGTTGGGGCGCACGATGCGTTTCAGGGTGTCCGCCAGATGACGCAAGGCGCTATCGCCAACCGGGTGACCATAGCGGTCATTGATGCTCTTGAAATGATCCACGTCGATCATCGCGGCATACAGCTGCAGGTTGTTGCGCAGGCAAATCTTCTGGATCTGCACGAACTCAGTTTCGATGCCGGCACGCAGGCGCAGTCCGGTTAGCGCGTCGTACTGCGCGGCGTTGGTCAGGAACAGGGTCTTGAACTGCGCCATCAACTCAATCAATTCACTTTGCGATTGCTCAAACAGCTCCACATAGTGGCGTGGCCCTGGCTGGCCCGCGAGCATCTCGGTGCAGATGGCGCGAACGGCGTCGTGCATGCCCTTGTGCACCGCTTCCAGTCTGACCGTCTTGGCTGGGCTGAGCTCGTCAAAGCACACTCGATTGGCCTGAAACCAGCGATTGAACTGGCAAAGGGTGTGCGCCAAAGGGGCCAGTACATCCTCGCCAGGCGACTCGCGCAGCACCACATAGCGCAGTACCTGACGAGCCCAATCCATGTGCGCCTTGACCGCAGCATCAAGCCCGGCGATGAAATCGGCTGTTGCATAAGAAGAGTTTGTCATGCGGTAGACCTGAGTGGGATTGCGCCTAGCGGCCAGCTACTTGCGCAGGCTTTAACTGCAGATTAGTTGCAGTTTTACCCGACAAGCAAAGTGATTGGGGGACGCAGGGGACGCAGCACCTGGCTGGCAGGTAGCGCTGGGCTCACGCGGGTCAATCAGTCGCTACCAAGGGAGCGCCACGCGGCCTCTGCCAGCACCTCACGATAACGCTTGGGGCTGCTGAGTACGCGGCCTGACAGCCATGCCCGGCAATAGCTTTCGGCTTGGCCGATGATCAGCGAGGGCATTAGCTCGGCGGGCACGCGCAGCAGTTCAGCGCCTCGCCCCGGCTCTGCCAGCCACTCCATAAGCTGCCGGTTACGGGCTTTGTTGCGCGCGACCAATTCGTCCTTCAGCGGCCCTTTGGTGACGGCAAAGCGGGCGTGAAACTGAAAGCGCGCCCAGTCGGGTTGGCTGTCGACCCAATCCACATAGCTGTGCACCAGGGCGTATACGCCCTCTTGAGTGGTTTTGGCCTGGGCCAGGTAGCCCTCGCGCAACGTGGCTTGATCATCCAGAGCGGTGAAGAACAGCGCGGCCACCAGGCCTTCCTTGTTGCCGAAGTGGTGGTAGATGGCGCCGACGCTGGTCTGGCACGCGGCGCGGATCATTTCGATGGTGGTGGCCTCAATCCCCTGCGCGTTGAAGCAGGCCAGGGCCTGGCTGAGGATGCTGCGCTTGAGCTCCGCCCGTCTTCCGGGGTAGCAGCGTTCTAGTAGATCCGAGGTTTGCATGCTGAACACAGGCCAAAAATCCAATGGTAAGGCAGATGGGGGCCTCTGGGTAAGCGGCGCTGGCTTGACAGCCCTCACACTTACAGAATATTGTTCCGTTACAGAATTTAGTTCTGCAACTTCAACACACTCAACGAGGTTTCTAATGAATCAGGTTCTCAGCATGTTCAGCAGCGCAGGCTCCGAGGCATTCAGCAAAATGGCCTGCCAAATGGCACCCTATTTCAGCACCATCAACCCACTGATCTCGGAGCTGCGCCAGGGCGCGGCGACTGTTCAAGTGCCTTTCTGCCGCGAGATCACCAACCACCTCGGCACCGTGCATGCGATTGCCATGTGCAATGCCGCCGAACTGGCAGCCGGCATGATGACCAACGTCTCCATCCCAAATGGCGCGCGCTGGATTCCCAAAGGCATGAGCGTTGAGTACCTGGCCAAGGCCAAAAGCAGCGTAACGGCAGTCGCCAATGGCGAGGCCCTCGACTGGGCAACCGAGGGCGACAAAGTGGTGCCGGTGGACATCCTCGACGCCGACGGCAAGAAGGTCTTCAGCGCGCAGATCACCATGAACGTGAAGCTTTCCTAGCCCCAGCTGTTTGCGACAAAAAGCCCCCTGACGCCAAAACCGCGCCCGGGGCTTTTTCATTGCACGACTGAATCGCCATACCCCGGCCGGGCGATGCACGGAATGACTCACTTTCTCAGCGCGGCAGCTTTGTTCGGCAGTTGTTTAGCTCGATCTTGGTTGGAATCTTTTCCGGTAGGCCGCCGGCAGCAGCCCGACGCGCTGTTGGAAGAGCCGGCGAAATGAGTTGCTGTCTTCGTAGCCCACCTTGAAGGTGATGCTGTCGAGGCTCAGCCGGGTGGATTCGAGCAGCTGCTTGGCCTTTTCCAACCGCAGGGTTTGCAGATAGGCCAAGGGCGGGTAGCCCGTCGCCTCTTTGAAACGCCGCTTAAAATTTCGGATGCCGAAACCAAACTGTTGGGCCAGTTGGTCGATCAGCACGGGTTGGTCGAAATGCTCATCCAGCCAATTTTGTACCCGCAGGATCTCCGCATCGCCATGGCTCTTGGGCATTGACCAGAGCACATAGGCCGACTGCTCGGTGCGCACATTGTCGATCAACAGGTAGCGGCTACACAGCTGCGCCAGCTCCAGGGACGCGAAGCGCCGGACTATATGCAGCAGCAGGTCCATGGCCGCGCTCGCGCCGCCGCTGCTAATCAGGCGATTGTCCTCGCAGAGGATCTGGCTCTCATCCAATTGCACATCCGGGTAGCGCCGGCGAAACAACTCGGCAAAG
Source organism: Pseudomonadales bacterium RIFCSPLOWO2_12_59_9 (assembly GCA_001830395.1). Lineage (GTDB taxonomy): Bacteria > Pseudomonadota > Gammaproteobacteria > Pseudomonadales > Pseudomonadaceae > Aquipseudomonas. Next base: position 6,900 of record MHZN01000167.1, read on the forward strand.
GCCCAATGGGTGGTGGCCCGGGTGCCCGCCAACAAGCCGGATTCGGCAAGCATAAAGGCCGCCGTACACATAGAGGCGAGCACCGCACCCTGGGCGTGCTGCCGCTGCAGCCAGGGGCTGTAGCGTGGAAAGCCAGGCAACGCGTCCCGCAGGGTGAAGAGAAAACCTGGGATCAGCACTAGATCGGTTCGCTCAATCGCCTCGATGGCACAGCCGGCCTGCAGGATCTGCCCGCCCAGCGAAGGCACATCACTGCCATCGAGGGACGCGGTGACCACCTCAAACAGCGGCGGCTCGGTGCCGGCAAACAGGTTGGCCGCACTGAGTATTTCCAGGGCCAGGGTGGCACTGGCGGCGGAACACTGGTCAGCGAGCAGGAGAGTTACGTGCATAAAGACGCCACTTGCAGTTATCGCATGGATAAAGTCATTTCTGCATGTACCTTAACGTACTTGGCTGCCATAAAGTGCGGTGGACTACTTATCCGTCGAGGCACTTATGAATCTCTGGTTCCGTCTACTGCTCCTGCTCCTTCGTCGCCCGTGGCGCAAACCCGTGGATGGCTTGGCGACCACAGTCACCCGGATGCGCGTGTGGCCGCTTGATCTGGACTTCAACCGGCACGTCACCAATGGCCGCTATTTCACCCTGGCCGATGTGGGCCGCATGGAATACGTGTTGAAGACCGGCGCATTCCGGGTTGCCCTGCGGCACAAGGCCATCCCCATCGTTGGCGATACCTGGGGGAAGTTTCGCCGCGAGCTAAAACTGTTCGAAGCCTTTGAAATTCACACCAAGATGCTGGCTTGGGACCATAAGTGGAACTTCGTCGAGCATCGCTTTATAAGCAAAGGCCGGGTAGTCGGCGTGGTCGTGATCCGGGGGCTGTTCCGCTCTGCCAAAGGCACTGTCGCCCCCAGCGAATTCGTCCAGGCCATGGGCGTAGCCGAGCAATCGCCGGCAATGCCCGAGTGGCTGACGGGCTGGTCGCAAAGCTGCGACAACATGAGCCTGCAGCTGCGGGCGGAATGAGGGGCCGGTAACCTGACGTCGGTCTCTCTTGCACGGGCCTGTACCACTCAACCTGGCAGATTGGCGCGCAGAGGCGTCTTGCGTTTGCGCGCATGGGCGCTCGCCGCCGCCACCTTCACCAGCTTCTGGAAGGTCGGGCATTCGGCGTGGCTCGGGGCTGGACAGGCGGCCGCATGACGTAGCCCGCGACTCATAGCCTGCAGGCGCTTAATGTTTGCATCCAGCTCGTCGGCCTTGGCCGCGAGCATCTGCCGATCAATAGCCGGCGCCCCGCCGGGGGCGAACATCGAGCGGATTTCATCCAGGCTGAACCCGGCTGACTGCGCCAGGGCAATCAACGCCAACTGGTCGAGAATCTGCGGCGCAAAG
>MHZN01000167.1:8314-12864 GCA_001830395.1 Pseudomonadales bacterium RIFCSPLOWO2_12_59_9
GCGGCGCCGTTCACCCTTACGGCCAAGGGAAACGATCAGCCCCTTTTCCTCATAAAAGCGCAATGCCGATGCCGGTAAACCGGAGCGTTTGGCTACCTCAGCGATATCCATAGATACCTCTTGACCTCAAGTTGACTTTAACTTGTAGAGTCGTTCAGAACCCCTAACCGGTCAACCTGAACGAGGTCCTTATGAACTCACTATTGCAAGACCTGACCCTGACTGCCGGCATTGGCATCGGCGCCACGGCGGTCATGGACGCCTGGCTGATGCTGCTGAAATACCGCGGCGTACCGACGCTGAACTTTGCCTTTATCGGCCGCTGGGTCGGCCATCTGCTGCGCGGCAAACTGGCCCATCCAGCCATCTCCAAGGCACAACCGATCAGGGCCGAGTTGGCGCTGGGCTGGCTGATGCACTACGCCACCGGCATCGCCTTTGCCGGCCTGCTGCTGGCCATCCAGGGCATGGACTGGGCCTTGCGCCCGACCCTGCTGCCCGCCCTGCTGCTTGGCGTTGGCACGGTCGTCATCCCCTTGCTGGTGATTCAGCCCGCCATGGGTGCGGGCTTCGCCTCGGCCAAGACGCCAACCCCAGTGAAGAACTGCAGCAAAAGCCTGCTCAATCACGCCGTGTTTGGTCTGGGCCTGTACCTGAGCGCCGTGCTGATCGCCGGGCTGTTGCGCTGAATACGGCCCGGCCCGCCAGTAATTCCCCTCAACCCGGAGTACCAGCCATGAAAAAAATCGCCGTCATTTACCACAGTGCCCACGGGCATACTGAACACATCGCCAGCCTGGTTGCCGAGGGCGCCCGCAGCCTGGCCAATGCCGAGGTTCACCTGCTCAAGGCGGAAGAACTGGCCAGCGCGCCACATGAGCTGCTCAAGTTCGACGGTTATATCCTCGGTTCACCCACTTATCTGGGCGGTGTCTCGGCCCAGGTCAAAGCCTTTATGGACGCCACCGGCGGGCTGTGGCGTAACCAGCAACTGCTCGGGCGACTGGCGGCGGGCTTTACGGTGTCAGCGCTGCCGGCCGGTGACAAGCAGTCGACGCTGCTGTCGATGCTGGTGTTCTGCATGCAGCACGGCATGCTCTGGGTCGGTAATCCGATTCTGCCGGAGCAGCACTTGGGGGTTCCCTACGACGAAGCGGCGAACCGCCTAGGCTCCTGGTCGGGGCTGATGGCCCAGGCGGAAAAGTCCTCAGCCGCCGACGCCTTTGCGCCCGGCGATATCAAGACCGCACGGATGTTCGGCCAGAACTTCGCTGCAACCCTGCAGCGCCTGCACTGCAATGCCCCGCTCAAACAGAGCCTGGAGGTGGTCGGATGATCGCCAGAAAATACAGCCCGCTGCTCTTCGCCTTGATCCTCTCGGGGCTGATGTCCCTACTGGTGTCCGGCATCGCCACCTTCCGCGCCACCGGCCCACTCCCCCACTTCGCCAGCCTGTGGCTCGGCGCCTGGCTGACCGCCTGGTTGTTCGCATTCCCGGCGGTACTGCTGATCGCCCCACTGACCCGGCGAGCAGTCGAACGGCTGGTCGAGCCGCAATAGGACGGCGCCCAAGTCGATAGAGTCCTGAAAGGTAATGGGGCCCAGCTGGGGGCTTGAGTCACAGTGGAAGAAAGCGGTCTTGAATGACACGTTTCATGACGAGGGTGGAGGTTAGCCGCTGGACGTTGGGCAACGCGGAGAGTCGCTCGTCGTAAAGCTGCTGGAAAGCAGGCAGGTCACGGGTAACGACATGGAGAAGATAGTCGGGCTCTCCGAACAGCCTTTGGGCCTCGACTATCTGAGGTATCTCCACGACTGCTGCCTCGAAGGCCGCGACTGCCTGGCGATCCCCCATACGAAGGGTGGCAAAAACCATTGCGGAAAAATTCAAGCCTAGCGCGCCAGGGTCGAGTTGTGCGCGATAGCCTTGGATCACGCCAGATTCCTCCAATGCGCGCACCCGGCGATGGCAGGGGGAAAGGCTGAGTCCGACCCGCTCGGCCAACTCGGTGACCGAGAGACGCCCATCAGCCTGAAGCTCAGCAAGAATTTTGCGATCTATCTTATCCATGTAGAAGAACATCCCTCTTCATTGCGAAACCAGGGGAATATTTGCAAAAAAATTCTAGCAAATTTTCATTATTCTTCCTCCTAGATTAATAACTCTTGGTTATTTTCACCTTTCCAGTGGGGTGAGGACGGCTGTCTGATGTTCTCGAGGTAAAAATATGCAAAGAGCTACTGGTAGAGCCTGGACTTGCTCGACTCCAAATACTCTTGGCTATCGAACAGACCCGCAGAAGCCCGACGACAGCAGAGGATAAGGCAGCCATGACCTTAAGCGTTTTCATGGCTTTCTGGGCCGTATCGTTCCTATTCGTCATCACTCCGGGGGCGGACTGGGCGTATGCAATTTCAGCGGGCGTGCGCGGTCGGGTAGTGGTGCCCGCAGTGTCTGGATTGTTACTCGGGCACTTGATAGCGACAGGGCTTGTGGCAAGCGGTGTGGGCGGTCTCGCGGCAACTCACCCAATGGCCTTCTCGGTGCTGACCGTTATGGGTGCAGCCTATTTGTTGTGGTTAGGCATCAATATGCTTGTCCGTCCCTCAGTAGCTCTCGCTAGTGACGTTCAGGGGGCCGAGTCATGGGTTAACTGGGCCATCAAGGGCGTTTGTGTGAGTGGCCTTAACCCCAAGGTCTTGCTTCTATTTTTGGCGTTGTTGCCGCAGTTTACCGACGCGGCAGCCACCTGGCCTGTTCCGATGCAGATCATCGCACTAGGGCTTATCCATACGTGCAGTTGTGGCGTGATCTACCTATTGGTTGGATTTAGCGCTCAAGCGGTGCTTCAAACACGTCCGCAGACCAGCCGAGTTGTTAGTCGATTCTCCGGCGCAGTGATGATCATCCTCGCCGTGTTTTTGCTCACAGAGCAGCTCATTGGCTGAAAAGCCTGCCAACGTTAAGGAACCAAAGATGCGTGATCAATCTTCGCCATACGCTAACAACCCAGCTTCCAGCAAAGGGGCACGAGTCCGAATTCCTCACCTGCAAGAATTGAAGCTACGCGGCCAGAAGTGGGCGATGCTGACCGCCTACGACACCTACAGCGCAGCTATCTTCGAAGAGGCGGGGATTCCCGTGTTGCTGGTTGGCGACTCCGCTGCAAACACCGTCTATGGCTATGAATCCACATTGCCCGTAACGGTCGACGAGCTTATTCCGCTGGTGCGCGCCGTCACCCGGTCGACCCATAGGCCGCTGGTGATTGCCGATCTTCCCTTCGGCTCCTACCAGGCGTCGCCTGAGCAGTGTTTCCACACTGCCGTGCGTTTTATGAAGGAAGGTGGCGCGCATGCCGTCAAACTTGAAGGTGGCACCGAGATGCTACCGCAGGTTGAAAAGCTCGCCCGCTCAGGCATTCCGGTCATGGCCCATATAGGATTCACTCCGCAAGCTGAGCATCAACTGGGTGGCTATCGGATTCAAGGACGCGGTGATGATTTTCAGCGCCTGATTGACAGTGCCCGAGCGTTCGAAACTGCCGGTGCCTTTGCTCTGCTTATCGAAATGGTTCCAGGCGAGGTCGCAGCACAAATCACTTCTGCCGTTTCCATTCCTACCGTAGGCATTGGCGCAGGCAGTCGCTGCGACGCCCAAGTACTGGTTTGGCAAGACATGGTTGGGTTGAGTGCTGGGCGCTTGCCGCGATTCGTCAAGCAGTACCTCGATATGCGTAGCTTACTTCGCACTGCTGCTCGTGATTTTGCAGTCGAAGTGGAAGCTGGAACCTTCCCAGGCCCCGAGCATACTTTCTAGGCGGAACGGGATTGGCGCAGGCACTGCGCCAATCCCGTCGTTTCTTTTAGCCGCGCGCCAGGGGCGGAGTGCGTGGCGGGATCACGCGCTGGCTGCCGGTTGCCTCATAGGCCGACGCCAGGCGCAGCAGCGCCGAGTCGTCGTAGGCGCGGCCGGCAAAGGTCAGGCCTACCGGCATACCGATGTCGGGCATCACGCCCATAGGTACTGTGACAGTCGGTACACCCAGGTGGCGGATGGCCAGGTTGCCGTTGGCGACCCAGATGCCGTTGCTCCAGGCGATATCCGCAGAGGCCGGATTTACATCGGCATCTGCCGGGCCGACGTCGGCGACCGTCGGGAACAGCACCGCGTCTAACCCCAACCGATCCATCCAGTCTTCTAGATCGAGCTTGCGGGTCTGTTCCAGGCCGCGCAGGCCGTCAGGCAGTGTGGCGATCTGATCCCAGGGGGTAATACCGCGCTCGGCCATGCGCACATATTCATCCATGCCAGCGGCCAGCTCATCTTCGCGATTGGGCAGGGTGCCTGGGTCATGCGGGAAGATCTGCGGTCCATCGACGTCGGCCAGGCGGTTCAATTTCGGATCGCCGTTGGCCCGCAGGAAATCATCGAAGGCCCAGGCCGACAGGCCCCAAAGCTCGTCGTGCAGGAACTCTTTGGACACCAGGCCGCGGGTAAACACAGTCGGCGCCCCCGGACGATCACCCTCGCAATTGGACACCAGGGG
>MHZN01000168.1 GCA_001830395.1 Pseudomonadales bacterium RIFCSPLOWO2_12_59_9
CCGTACTGCTTGATGGCCGGAAACAGGATCACGTTGTCGACGCAGATCAGGTCCGGTTTGACTCGCTCGAGGATCGCCGGCAGATCTTTTTGCGCCCACTTGGCGGTCTCGACTATGGCCGCCCAGCATTCCTTCACATAGTTGTCGAGCTGGTCGATCGGCGCCTTGCGAAAGTTAGGGATATGGCCGTTGACGAAGTCGCTCCAGTAACGGGCCATGGCCTCGGCCGGCATCGGCTCGGACATGTTCACCTGATGCTCTTCGAAACCGTAGGCGGCATAGACCCCGCTCATCCCCGGGTCGGTGAGAAACACCGCCTTGTGTCCCAGGGCCTCGCAGGCCTGGGCGATGCCCACCGAGTTGAGGGCCGGCCCGTAGGCGGCCTCGGGGAAGAAGGCAATAACCTTGCGCTCATTCATAGGAACTGCTCCTGTGTTCTTGTTGTGTGTGCAGATGTTCAGTTGTTCAGCACGCGGCCATGCTCGGCCTGCCAGCCGAGGCGGATCGGCATGCCGCTGCGAAATTGCTTGAAGTGGTAATCGCTGGACGGCACACGGACGATCAGCGGCTTGGCCGAGACCGCGGTGCGTACATGCAGGTTGGTGTCCAGGCCGTGGTAGGCGACCTCGAGCACCTCGCCGCTGAGCTGGTTGTCGCAGCTGGCGGCGGGATCGGCCAGCACCCGCAGGCGCTCCGGGCGCACGGCCAGGGCGACCTGATTGGGGCCGGCGGTGGCGGTGGGCTCGATCTTCAGCAGCTGGTCGCCGGCGCGCAGCTGGTCGGCGCCGACCCGCACCCCTTCGATCAGGTTGCTGATGCCGATAAAGTCGGCGACGAAGCGGCTGTTGGGGTTTTCGTAGAGGTCGCTGGGGCTGCCGTACTGGCAGACTTCGCCATCCTTGAGCACCGCCATGCGATCGGCCATGACCAGGGCTTCTTCCTGGTCATGGGTGACCACGATAAAGGTGATGCCGCTCTCGTGTTGCAGGCGCTTGAGTTCCAGCTGCATTTTGCCGCGCAGCTTCTTGTCCAGCGCCCCCAGGGGTTCGTCCAGCAACAGCACCCGGGGCCGTTTGATCAGGGCGCGGGCCAGGGCCACCCGCTGACGTTGGCCGCCGGACAGTTGATCCGGCCGGCGCTTGGCCAGGTCGCGCAACTGCGCGGTGTCCAGCATGGCGTCGACCCGCTGGCGAATCTCGTCCTTGGGCCGGCGTTCCATCTCCAGACCATAGGCGATGTTGTCCTGCACGTTCATATTGGGAAACAGCGCGTAGGACTGGAACATCAGGTTCAGCGGGCGCTGGTTGGCCGGCATCGGCGCGATGTCGCGACCGTCCAGGTAGATGTTGCCGGAGGTCGGCGTCTCGAAGCCGGCCAGCATCCGCAGCAGGGTGCTCTTGCCACAGCCGGAGGGGCCGAGCAGGGCGAAGAACTCGTTCTCGCGGATGCTCAAGCTGACATCCTTGACCGCCATGCCATGGCCGAAGGACTTACTGACCTGGTTCAGCACCAGTACGTTAGGCGTATTAGTCTGCATGTTGGGACTGCACCTTGTTGAGCCGTTGGGAGGCGAACAGCGCGGTGAAGCTGACCAGCATCACCAGGGTCGCCAGGGCATTGATTTCCGGGGTGACGCCGAAGCGGATCATCGAATAGACCTGCATCGGCAGCGTGGTCGAGGCGCTGCCCGAACCTGAGTTGAAGAAGGCGATGATGAATTCGTCCACCGACAGGGTGAAGGCCAGCAGCCCGCCGGCCAGCACCCCGGGGAAGATGCTGGGCAGCAGCACCCGGCGCAGGGTGGTCGGCCAGCTGGCGCCCAGATCGATCGAGGCCTCGAGAATCGAGTAGTCGAAGTGCTTGAGGCGGGTACGCACCACGGCGCAGACGAAGGCGATGTTGAACACCGCATGGCTGAGAATGATCGAGTGCAGGCCCAGGCTCATCTTCAACAGGTTGAAGAAGCTCAGCAGGGCGATGGCCAGGACTATGTCGGGAATGATCATCGGCGCCATCAGCAAGGTGTCGGCCAGGTTGCCACCGCGCCCGGCACCGCCACTGGCATGGCTGCGCATTTCCACCCCCAGCGCCAGCAGGGTGCCGAGCACGCAGGCGATAAAGGTCGAGGTCAGCGCGACTATCAGGGTATTCAGCGCCGCCTGCTGGATCGCCTGGTTGGCGGCCAGCGCCGCGTACCATTTCAGCGAGGCGCCGCCCCAGGCGGTGGGCAGGCCGCTGGCGTTGAAGGACAGCGCGATCAGCACCAGGATCGGCACATAGAGAAAGCCATAGACCAGCCACAGGTGACTGCCCAGCGCCAGGCGCGAGGTGTTAAACGTGCTGTTCATGGGTCGCTCCCTGGGCGCGGCGCGCCAGCATGGCCTGGATAAACAGCAGCACCAGCATGATGCCGATCAGAAAGAAGCTCAGCGCCGAGCCGAAGGGCCAGTCGCGGGCGGTGAGAAATTGCGCGTAGATCAGGTTGCCGATCATCTGCACCTGCTTGCCGCCGAGCAGGTCGGCGGTGATGAAGTTGCCGATGCTGAGCACAAACACGAACACCGCGCCGGCGGCGATGCCCGGCACGCTGAGGGGCAGGATGATGCGGCGAAAGGTCATCCAGCCCGAGGCGCCGAGGTCGGCGGAGGCCTCCCAAATCTCACTGTTGATCCGGGACAGCGAAGCGAACACCGCCAGTATCACGAAGGGCAGGTAGTTGTAGACCAGGCCCAGCACCACCGCCGACTCGGTGTAGAGGATATTCAGCAGGTCACCATAGAGTCCCAGGGGCTCAAGCAAGCCGGCGAGCAGGCCTTTGCGGTTGAGCAGGACTATCCAGGCATAGGTGCGAATCAGGTAATTGCTCCAGAACGGCAGCATCACCAAAAACAGGTACATGCCCTGCCGCTGGCGCGGTGCGCGGGTAATGGCATAGGCCGCCGGGTAGCCGAGCAGCAGGGCGAACAGGGTGGCTAAGCCTGCAATTTTCGCCGAGCGCAGGAGAATCTCCAGGTACAGCGGATCGACCGCGCGCTGGTAGTTTTCCCAGGTGAAGATGTATTCGATGCCGCCATAGGCGCCACGTTCGAGAAAGCTATAGAGCAGCACCAGTAGGCACGGCAGCAGCAGAAACATGGCCAGCCAGCCCAGTCCGGGTGCCAGTAGCCAGACCGACAGGCGTCTGTCAGCTTGCAAAACACTCATGCGCAGGTTCCCTAGCCCCGTGAGCCAGGCCGGGTAAAAACCACTGCGCGGGGTTTTTACCAGGCCTGAAACCGGGGGTTGTGTGGATCAGAGTTGAGGAATGGGGCGCCCGCAGACGCCCCGCTGAAACAAGGCTTATTGCGCCGACATGATCTCGGTGACCGTGCGGGTATAGGCCTTCTGGGTGTCGCCACCGACATCGCGCAGCAGCTGCTGCTTGACCAGTTTGACGGGCGTGGTCGCCAGGTTCGGGAACTGGCTCAGCAGCTCCGGCTTGAGCCCGGCCATGGCCGCCTGGTTAGGCACCTTGTAGAGGATGTTCTCGGCCACCCAGGCATGGTTGTTCTTTTCCAGCATGAAGTTGATGAACTGATAAGCGCCATCGAGGTTCTTCGAGCCTTTCAGCACCACCATGGTGTCGACCCACAGATCGGAGCCTTCCTTGGGCAGGGCGAACTTGATCGTCGCGTTGGCCTGGGTGCCGTAGTTGCACCAGCCATCCCAGGCATGGGCCATCTGTGTCTCGCCGGAGGCCAGCTTGGAATAGAAGGTGGTGTCATCGAAGGACAGGATGCGTTTCTTCGCGCCGATTAACTCGTCGCGCACCACCTGGATGTGCGCCGGGTCGCTGTCGTTGACCGACCAGCCGTTGGCCAGGAAACCGGCGCCGAGCAACCAGCGGTCGGTGGCCAGCAGGGTGACCTTGCCTTGCAGGGCGTCGCTGGGTTTGAGCAGTTCATTCCAGCTGCTCGGTGCCGGGCTGACCTTGTCCGAGCGGTAGCAGATGCCGGTAGTGCCCCAGGTGTAAGGGACGGAATAGTGATTGCCCGGGTCGTAGGCGAGCTGCTGCGCCTCGGGGTAGAGGTTTTTCAGGTTGGGCACTTTGCTGGCATCGATGGGCGCCAGCAGGCCCTGCTTCTCCAGCACCTCGGCAAAGGGCGAGGAGACGAACACCACGTCGTAGCCGTCGCCATTGGAGGCCATCAGCTTGCCCATGATCTCTTCATTGGTGGCATGCAGGGAGCGGTCGGCGTCGATGCCGCTGGCTTTTTTGAATTGCGCCATGGCATCCGGGGCCATGTAGCCATCCCAGATGGAGATCACCAGGTCTTTGGCGTTGGCCAGGGAGGCGGCCATCGCGATAGACAGAGACAGACTGGTGATGAGTACGGTTTTCAGCTTTTTCATGGTGTGCACCTAACGATTGATTGTTGTTGTTCGAAGGTTGCCAACGGGTGTTGCGTATGTCTTTTTTTGCAAATAAATACCAGTGTGACTGGCAAGTCAATGTTTTTCTTTCCTTGTTGGGGCGCTAGGCTGTGGCATAAGGTGTGTGGCGTTTCTTAAAGTCCCAGGGGGGAATTCGCAGATTGAGCACAAGCATCGAAAAAAAACCGCGCACCAATCACCTGGAGTTGGCTCGGCGCATCATCGAGCACGCTCAGGATGCGGCGCTGGGGGCGGGCGAGGCCTTGTCTGAGCAGTCTCTGGCGCGCACTTTTCAGGTCTCGCGGACCCTGATTCGGGCGGCGCTCAAGGTGCTGCTTGAACAGGCGCTGGTTGAGTACGAGGCGGGCAAAGGCTACCGCCTGGCGGCCGATTCCGGCGCTCAGGCGCGCAGCCCTGTGCTGCCCCAGGCGGCGGAGGAAGAACTGGCGGCCTCGGTGCTGCGCGATCGTATGGCGGGGCGCCTGGGCAGTAGCATCAGTGCCAGTGAGTTGATGCGCCGCTATGGCTTGGCGCGGCCGGTGGCGCAGAAGGTCTTGGCACAGCTC
>MHZN01000169.1 GCA_001830395.1 Pseudomonadales bacterium RIFCSPLOWO2_12_59_9
CGATCTGGCCGACGACCAGGCCGCTGCGCTGGCAATACTCTTAGAGCATATTTAAGCCAACAAAAAAGCCCGCTCAGCGGGCTTTTTTGTTTATGACTCCACTCAGTTAAAGACGATCACGTCACCCTCCACCCGACCGAGGATTTGGCTACCCGGCGCAAACTTACCCGCCAGGATTAGCTGCGCCAGTGGATTTTCGATCCAGCGCTGAATCGCCCGCTTTAATGGCCGCGCGCCGTAAACCGGGTCGTAACCCACGGCAATCAGCTTATCCAGCGCCTCGTCACTCAACTGCAGATTCAACTCGCGCTCCGCCAGGCGCTGGCGCAGACGACCCAACTGGATTTGCGCAATGCCGGCAATCTGCTCACGCCCCAACGGCTCGAACACCACCACCTCATCGATACGGTTAATGAACTCCGGACGAAAATGCACGCTCACCGCATCCATTACCGCCGCACGCTGCGCCTCGCGATCACCGACCAACTCCTGAATTTGCGCCGAGCCCAAATTGGAGGTCATCACTATCACCGCATTGCGAAAGTCCACCGTGCGGCCGTGGCTATCGGTTAGGCGACCATCTTCCAGCACCTGCAGCAACACGTTGAACACATCCGCATGAGCCTTCTCCACCTCATCCAGCAACACCACCGAGTAGGGCTTACGGCGCACTGCCTCGGTCAAATAACCGCCCTCTTCGTAGCCGACATAGCCCGGCGGCGCGCCAATCAAGCGGGCGACCGAATGCTTCTCCATAAACTCGGACATATCGATGCGCACCATCGCCTCGGTGGTATCGAACAGAAACTCGGCCAGAGCCTTACACAGCTCGGTTTTACCGACGCCAGTGGGGCCGAGAAACAAAAATGAGCCACTCGGCCGATCCGGATCGGACAACCCCGCCCGCGAGCGGCGCACCGCATTCGAGACCGCCACTACCGCCTCATCCTGGCCAATCACCCGTTGATGCAGCAGACTCTCCATCTTCAGCAGCTTGTCGCGCTCACCTTCGAGCATTTTCGCCACCGGTATGCCGGTCCACTTGGAGACCACTTCGGCAATTTCTTCCTCGGTCACCTTGCTGCGCAGCAGTTGATTTTCGGCCTTGCCGTGCTGATCGACCATCTGCAGGCTGCGCTCAAGGTCGGGAATGGTCTCGTACTGCAGCTTCGCCATGCGCTCCAGATCGCCCTTACGCCGCGCGGTTTCAAACTCTTGCCGCGATTGCTCGATGCGCTGCTGGATTTGCGCCGAGCCCTGCACTTCGGCTTTCTCGGCCTTCCAGATTTCTTCCAGGTCGGCGTACTCACGCTCAAACCGGGCAATGTCTTCCTTGAGCTTCTCCAAGCGCTTGAGCGCTGCCTCGTCGTCTTCTTTGTTCAGCGCTGCGCATTCAACCTTGAGCTGAATTAACCGCCGTTCCAGGCGATCAAGCACCTCAGGCTTGGAGTCGATCTCCATGCGGATGCGGCTAGCGGCCTCATCGATCAGATCGATGGCCTTGTCCGGCAACTGTCGATCGGTGATGTAACGATGACTCAACTTAGCCGCGGCGATGATCGCACCATCGGTGATCGCCACCTTGTGATGCACCTCATAGCGCTCTTTCAGGCCGCGCAGAATGGCGATGGTGTCTTCTTCGCTCGGCTCGTCCACCTGCACTTTTTGGAAGCGCCGCTCCAACGCCGCGTCCTTCTCGATGTACTGCCGGTATTCATTGAGCGTGGTGGCGCCCACGCAATGCAACTCACCACGGGCCAGCGCCGGCTTGAGCATATTGCCGGCATCCATGGCGCCATCGGCTTTGCCGGCGCCGACCATGGTGTGCAGCTCGTCGATAAAGAGGATGACCCGGCCTTCCTGCTTGCCCAGTTCGTTGAGCACCGCTTTTAAGCGCTCCTCGAACTCGCCACGAAATTTCGCCCCGGCAATCAGCGCGCCCATGTCCAGCGACAACACGCGCTTGTCCTTCAGGCCATCCGGCACCTCGCCGTTGATAATGCGCTGGGCCAAGCCTTCGACTATGGCGGTCTTACCCACCCCCGGCTCACCAATCAGCACCGGATTGTTTTTGGTGCGCCGCTGCAACACTTGAATGGTGCGGCGAATCTCGTCGTCGCGGCCAATCACCGGATCGAGCTTGCCCTCCTCGGCTTTTTTGGTCAGATCGACCGTGTATTTATCCAGCGCCTGACGCGACTCTTCAGCGTTCGGATCATTCACCGCCTCGCCGCCTCGCAGGTTATTCACCGCATTCTCCAAGGCCTTCTTGGATACGCCCTGGGCCAGCAGCAACTTGCCCAACTTGGTGCTGTCGTCCAGCGCGGCGAGCAGCACCAGTTCGCTGGAAATAAACTGATCACCCTTTTGCTGCGACAAGCGATCCGCCTGATTAAGCAGGCGCGCCAAGTCTTGCGACAGGTTCACGTCACCGGTCGGACTCTGGATTTTCGGCAGTTTGTCGAGCTCCTTGCTCAGCGCCTGACGCAAGCCGGCCACATCAAAACCCACCTGCATCAGCAACGGTTTGATCGAACCACCCTGCTGCTCGAGCAAGGCCTGCAATAGATGCAGCGGTTCTACCGCCGCATGATCAAGCCCAACCGCCATGGACTGGGCATCCGACAGTGCCAGTTGCAACTTACTGGTTAAACGATCAATGCGCATTGCTTTCACCCTTTATCTGCGAACAGGCCGGCGCGATACGCGCAGTAAGCCCGTGGTCTTACAGTCTAGATAAGGATGATTTTGGGCGATTCAAGCCCGGCGACCTTGATATAGGTCAGGTGCCTGCATAACAGAGCCAAGGCCGGCGCGACGGGGCGGATTAAACCAGCCAGACCAGCGAGGCAAAGCGGCCCGTGTGTGCGGCGCGCCGGTAAGAATAAAAGCGCGGGTCGCTGACGGTGCAGAAGCCGCCACCGTAGACCGCCGCCACCCCACAAGCAGCCAAGCGAATACGCGCCAAGGCGTAGATATCCGCCATAAAGCGCCCCTGATTAAGACTGGGCACGAAGGCTGCCTCTGCTTGGGGATGCTTCGACACAAAGGCCTCGCGCACCTCGCCCCACACCTCGAACGCCGCGGGACCAATGGCCGGCCCTAACCAGGCCAGCAACTGCTCCGCCGGCAAGGCCATGGCCTGCACTGTGGCTTCCAGCACCCCACCGACCAAGCCGCGCCAGCCCGCGTGCGCCGCCGCCACCCGAGTGCCGGCACGATCACAGAACAACACCGGCAAGCAGTCGGCGGTCAGCACCGCACAGGCAACGCCGCCCGCTGCTGAGTAGCTGGCGTCCGCCTCGAGTATTTGTCCGGAGTCCGCTGCCACCACCTGAATGCCATGCACTTGACGTAACCAGGCAGGCGAACAGCCAATCGCTGCCTGCAGGCGCTGGCGATTAATCGATACGGAGTGGGGGTCATCCTCGACATGGTCGCCGAGATTGAAGCTGTCAAAAGGTGGCTGGCTGATGCCGCCGACACGAGTCGTCACGCAGGCTTTAACCCACGCCGGCGCTGGCCAATCGGGCAGCAGCCAGTCCGCCGGCCAGTCAGTCATCACTCGCCGATCAGCCAATAAAGGCTTCGCGATCCTGACGCAGCAGCGTCAGCAACCAGACGAAATCATCCGGCAAGGGCGCCTGCCACTTCATCCGCACGCCCGTGGTCGGATGATCCAACTCAAGAAAGCGCGCATGCAAGGCTTGGCGAGGGAAGTCTTTGAGCGACTGCACTAACGTCTGGCTGGCCGCCGGCGGAATGCGAAAACGTCCGCCGTAAGCCGGATCGCCCACCAGCGGGAAGTTGATGTGCGACATGTGCACGCGAATCTGATGGGTGCGGCCGGTCTCTAATTTCACCCTGGTATGGGTGTGCAGACGAAAACGCTCCAGCACGCGGTAGTGACTGACAGCCGGTTTGCCGCCTTCCATCACCGCCATGCGCTGGCGCTGCTGACCGTGCCGGCCGATCGGCGCATTGATCTTGCCGCCAGCGGTAATCACGCCGATGACTATGGCTTCATAGATGCGGCTGACCGAACGCTTTTGCAGCTGATCGACCAGCTTGGTCTGCGCTTGCAGCGTCTTGGCCACCACCATTAAGCCGGTGGTGTCTTTGTCCAGGCGATGAACAATGCCCGCGCGCGGCACATTGACCAGATCCGGTACATGGTGCAGCAAGGCATTCAGCAAGGTGCCATCGGCGTGACCGACCGCCGGATGCACCACCAGGCCAGCCGGCTTGTTGAGGACCAAAATCTGGTCGTCCTCGTAAACGATATCCAGTGCAATGTCTTGAGCAATCCACTCACCCTGAGCTTCTTGCTCGGCGTTTAACACCAGCACCGAACCGCCGTGGACGATGTCGCGTGGGCGCACCACGACGCCATCAACGGTCAAACGACCGTCTTTGATCCACACCGTAAGCCGCGAACGCGAGTACTCATCGAACAGTTGCGCGGCAACTTGGTCGAGACGCTGGCCGCCTAAATCGGACGGGATTTCTGCACTATGTTGAATAATTTCAGGCATGGGCTGCTGCGAAGGGCGTGTAGCTTTTGGTTTCAGCTGCGCGCTTGTGGTTAAATACGAAAACTTTGTCCCCGATTAGGGACACCCATCATAACAGGACGACTGCGCTCAAGACAGCCAGCCGTAACAGGGACGCAAGCCGCCATGCAAGTGAAACACCTGCTGCTGATCGCCATCCTCGGACTCACCGCCGCGTGCTCATCCAGCGATACCGTGGACGAAAACCTCAGCGAAACCGAGCTCTACCAGCAAGCGCAGGACGACTTGGACAACAGTAGCTACGCCAGCGCCGTCAGCAAGTTAAAAGCTCTGGAGTCACGTTTCCCGTTTGGTCGCTACGCCGAACAAGCGCAACTGAACCTGATCTTCGCTTACTACAAGAGCATGGAGCCGGAAGCTGCCAAATCGGCCGCCGAGCGCTTTATCCGCCTGCACCCGCAAGACCCGAACGTCGATTACGCCTA
>MHZN01000170.1:0-948 GCA_001830395.1 Pseudomonadales bacterium RIFCSPLOWO2_12_59_9
CGGCAGCAGCCGCTCCAGCAGCTCCAGCTTGTCGAACTCTTCGGCGTCGGCGCCCTTGACCTTGCCCAGCCACAGATAGGTCAGCGGGCCAATGATCACCGGCTTGATCTGATGGCCGAGCGCCAACGCCTCATCCACCTCCTCAAACAACTGCGGCCAGCTCAGTTGAAACTGCTGATCGACGCTAAATTCCGGCACCAGGTAGTGGTAATTGCTATCAAACCACTTGGTCAGCTCCTGGGCGTGGGCGCCGCCACAGCAGTGGTCCACGGCAGCGCTGCCACGGGCCATGCTGAACAAGGTGGCCAGGCTCGGCGCGCCATGCTGGGGGCGAAAGCGCTGGGGGATCACGCCAAACATCAGCGAGTGAGTTAGCACCTGGTCATACCAGGCAAAATCACCGACTGGCAGCAATTCGATGCCGGCCTCTAGTTGCAGCTGCCAGTGGGCGGCGCGCAACTCGCGGCCAACGGCGCGCAGGCCGGCCTCGTCCAGCTCGCCTTGCCAATGGGCCTCGAGGGCTTTTTTCAGTTCACGGTCGGCGCCGATGCGCGGGAAACCCAGATTGTGTGCCAATGCCATTTGCCCATCTCCTTAACTGTGGATGGCGAGCATTGTCGACAGCGGCAGCACCATGAGGCAAACTCAACCTATTCTTGATAAGCACAAGTTTCACTCATCTTTAAATCTTGGGTGGATGACGCGTAACTCAACGCACCGCCCATTTGGCGGGCAACGCTTCGCGGTTGCCCACCCTACGCAACCATCACCACCGAGATTTTTATGCTGGAAATTCGCCACCTGAAAACCCTCCACGCCCTGCGCGAAGCCGACAGCCTGGTGGACGCCGCCGAGCGCCTGCACCTGACCCAATCGGCCCTGTCGCACCAGTTCAAGGAGCTGGAGGAGCGCCTCGGTTTGTCGTTGTTTATGCGCAAGACCAAGCCG
>MHZN01000170.1:986-17571 GCA_001830395.1 Pseudomonadales bacterium RIFCSPLOWO2_12_59_9
GGCCGACGCGGTGTTGCCGCAACTGCGCGGCGCCGCCCGCGATCTGGCGCGACTGGCCGGTGGCACTGCCGGGCGCTTGCACATGGCGATCGAATGTCACAGCTGCTTTCAGTGGCTGATGCCAACCATCGACCAGTTCCGCGATGCCTGGCCGGAGGTGGAGTTGGACCTGGCTTCGGGGTTTTCCTTCGCCCCGCTGCCGGCCTTGGCTCGCGGCGACCTGGATCTGGTGGTGACCTCCGACCCGATCGAAATGGCCGGCATCACCTATGTGCCGCTGTTCACCTACGAGGCGTTGCTGGCGGTGGCCAACCAACATCCGCTGGCCAGCAAGGCCTTTATTCACGCCGAAGACCTGGCCAACGAGACTCTGATCACCTACCCGGTGGAGCGTGACCGGCTGGATATTTTTACCCGTTTCCTGGAGCCCGCCGACGTGGAACCGGCCCAGGTGCGCACCTCCGAGCTGACGGTGATGATGATGCAGCTGGTGGCCAGCGGCCGTGGCGTCTGCGGCCTGCCCAACTGGGCGCTGCACGAATACAGCTCACGGGGCTATGTGACGGCCAAACGCCTGGGCGACAAAGGCCTGTTCGCCACCCTGTTCGCTGGCGTGCGTACCGACATGCTGGATGCACCCTTTATGCGCGACTTTCTGCTGACCGCCAAAGACACTTCGTTCGCCAACCTCGAAGGCGTCAGCGTGGCGCGCAACTAAAGGCGATGTCCCACGCACACCTCGTAGGAGGGGCTTTAGCGACCCACATGGATGTGGGAAATGCGGTGAGTCGTATGGAACGGCTGCTGCCCCGACCCGCTAACAGCCATCACGGCTAAAGCCCCTCCTACAAAAGCTGCAACACCTGACTAAAGCCCGCGACGCGCCCTACAACCTGAAGTGGCCAACCATCGCCTGCAACTGCTGGCTCAGGGTCGCCAACTCGACACTGTTGGCGGCGCTGCCGGTCATTGCCAAGGAAGACTGATCGGCGCTGTTACGAATGGTGCTGACGCTGCGATTGATCTCCTCGGCCACCGAGCTTTGCTGTTCGGCGGCCGCGGCGATTTGCTGGTTCATCTGCTGAATCACCGACACCGCGGCGGCGATGCTGCCCAACGCACTTTCGGTTTGCAGGGCGTCGCTGACGCTCAACTGCACCAGCTCGCCGCTGCTGTGAATCTGCGCCACCGAACTCTGAGCGCCCTGCTGCAGGGCACCGACCAGCCGCTCAATTTCCGCGGTGGCCTGCTGGGTGCGTTTGGCCAAGGCCCGTACCTCATCGGCGACCACGGCAAACCCACGGCCCTGTTCACCGGCCCGCGCCGCCTCGATGGCGGCGTTCAACGCCAGCAAGTTGGTTTGCTCAGCGACGCTTTTAATCACCCCCAGCACGCTGCCGATGTTCTGAATTTCCAGGCTCAGGCTCTGAATGCCGGCACTGGCCAACCCCGAGGACAGCGCCAACTGCTCGATCCGCGTCAGGGTCTGCCGCACCACCGCCTGGCCATTGGCGACCTTGCCATCGGCGGTTTGTGCCGCCAGCGCGGCCTCTTCGGCATTGCGCGCGACATCGTGCACGGTGGCGGTCATCTGATTCATCGCGGTGGCCACCTGCTCGGTTTCCTCCTTTTGTTTGTTGACCTCGGCACTGGTCTGCTCGGTGACCGTCGACAAGCTGCGCGCCGAGCCGGCCAGCTGATCAATGCCGGCCTGCAAGCCGCTGACCATCTGGCTCAGGCCGCCGGACATCTGCTGCATGGCACTCATCAGCTGGCCGATTTCATCAGTGCCACGCACCCGTATCTGGGCGCTCAAATCGCCCTCGGCAATCCGCTGGGCGACGCGGATCACCGCCTGCAACGGCGCCACTATCAGCCGGGTAATCAATAACGCGGCGGCCAGGCCGGCCAACAGCGCCAACACCGAGGCGCCAAGAATCAACGCCGAATTGGCCTTGAGTTCGGCCTGCATGGCGCCGTCCTGTTCGGCATAGGCCTGGTCGACCCGTAGCACCACTTGCTCGGCCTGCTCGCGCATCTGAGCGTGGATCTGCTGCTCGCGATTGAGCAACTGCAGATACTCGGCCAGCTTGTTGCTGAAGTTACTGATATGGCTGCCCACCTCGCCGAGCACGGTGCGATAGCCGGCGTCGCTGACCTCGACCTTGAGTTGCTCGGCCAGCTGCAAAGCCTGGTCGGCCTGGGCAATCTTGCTGCTCGCCGCAGCACCGGCAGCGACGCCCTTGCGGCTGTTGTTTAAACGCACATGGGCCTCATTCAGCGCCTGCAGCATCAGCCGCGAAACCTGACTGACCTGCGCCGCCTGGCGCACAAACTCGGCGCCGCGCAGGCCTTGGGATTCTTTCAGCTCATAGGTGCCGTCATCGGCCAGGCCGTCCTGCAGCAAGTTGAGGTTATTGGCGGCGCTGGCCACCGACCAACTGGCCTGCTCCAGGGCTAAATCCTTGGACTGGGCCAGCGCCACAAACTGGGCAAAAGCGCTCTGATAGGCAGCCAACGACTGCGTCACCGATGCCAGCGCCACTTGGTTGGCAGGTGCTTGGCTTTGCAGCGCCGTGACCAGTAGGCCAAGCGCTTCGGCCTCCTGTTGCCACTGCTGCGCCGCCTGGGGATCGCTGCTCAGGGCAAACGCCTGCTCCTGCATACGCAGGCGCAGCACCGCAGTGTTGATCGCCGACATCTGCTTGAGGCCATCGAAGCGCTGGCTGATGGCCTGCAAGGCCGTCAAGCCGGTCGCCGCCACCACGCCAGTGAGCAGCAACACCAAACCAAAACCCAGGCCCAACTTCTTCGCCATGCCGATATTGGCTAAACCACGCCACCAGACCGCACCCATGCTGTTTCACCCTTACCGGCAATCAACCAGGCTGCAGAGTTGCCGCCCGCCGCCCCCGACACAAGCCCAGCGGGCCGCAGTGGTGGGCATGGCTATACCGAGGTCGTTTCCAGAACATTCGCGGTAACCGCCTGACCCGCCACATAAGCGTCCGGCCATGCAGCGCAAGGCAGCGTCCACGGGCCGCCAGCCAATGGCGCAGACCTTGTTCATCGAGCAATAAACCAGCTACTGTTCAGCTAGCGTTACTCGCTATATCACTGCCTGCGGGGCGGAACAGATGCATCTATATGCAATGGAAGAGCACCTTACCAAGACCTGGCAAATGCTGGTGGGTGAAGACTTGAGCTTCAGCGCGCAAGCCATCTGCAGCCAGGCCTTGCTGGCCCAGCACTACTTTGTTGTGACCCTGCATCCAACCCCCAGCGGCCATTTGGCCGGGGTGGGTTTGGCCATTGCCGAACAAGATGCCCGCAAACTCACCAGTCAGATGTTCGACCTGCCCGAGTCCGAGCTCAGCGCCGACGATATCGCCGATGCCTGCGGCGAGCTGTGCAATGTGTTCGCCAGCGGTGTACCGACCCATATAACCGACCAGCTGACCCTGGATCTGGGTTTACCTTCCCGCCTTAGCCATGCGCAGTTCTTGCTGATTTTGGCGGCCAGCACGGTCAGCGGCAGCTACATTGCCCACCAGCAAGACCGGCATATCCAAGTGATTATTTTCGAAACCCTTGAAGTCCCTGCCGCTGCAGGTTGGAGCCCGGCAACATGAACACTATCGAGACTATCTGGCTGGTTGTGAGGGCCCTATGAGATTTCTAATCGTTGATGACAGCCGTGCCGTACAGACCATCATCCGCCGCATTCTGGAAAAAATCGGCTACCGCGACATCGAGCTGAAAACCGCCCTGAATGGCGACGAGGCCCTGGCCACCCTGGAAACCTGGAAGCCCGACCTGATCCTGACCGACTGGCACATGCCCGGCATGACGGGTTTGGAGTTGCTGCAAACGATTCGTCAGCTGGGCATGCATGACATCAAAGTCGGCTTCGTCACCACCGAATCCTCGGCGCGGCATATCGAGGAAGCGGTACGCAATGGCGCCGCCTTTGTGGTGACCAAACCCTTTAATACTGAAATCCTGACTCAAGCGGTGCTCTCGGTGCTGCAAGATGCCGACAGCCTTGAAGGCGCCATAGAAACCGCCGCTGAACCAAACACAAGCAGCGTCAAAACGGCCACCGCCAGCCCCACCAGCGCGGCAGAAATTGCCCGCTTGCTGAGCCTGTCATCAATCATCTGCAAGGTTGAGAGCATCGAGCCGGTGCCCATCGACCGGATCAAGCTGCCCTATGTATTTGGCGTTTACAGCAGCGCCGGCAGCAAGGCGGTGGATGCGGTATGCCTGATGGACCTCAACGCCGCGGCCATGATTGGCGGCGCGCTGTCGAACCTCTCGGCCGCCGAGGTGAAAACCGCCATCAGCTCCCTGACCCTGAATCGCGACATCTTCGAGAACAGCAAATCCTTTCTCAGTGACCTGGCCGAGATGATCTCGCGCAGCGGCGAAAAACGCTTGGCGCTGTCGAGCTGCCACCTGGTGCAAAAGCCCTTCGAGAAACTCTACGAGTTGATGCGCAACAACTATGGCCGCGCCGATTTCAGTATTTCCTTCGCAGCCTATGGCGATGGCTTTATCACCATCTTGCTGAGCTGACCGAGGGCCACCATGAGCAGCTACAACACCACTGAACTGGGTATTTTGCTGGTTTGCGTTACCAATTTGGTGCTGGCCATTTTGCTCGGCATTATGTTTTATCGCAGTTACCTGCGCAGCCCGGACAGCGCAGGCACCGGGCACCGCGCGTGGTTGAGCCGGACGAAAAAGTCCAGCGCCTCGGCCAGCGACACGGGCGACGACAGTTTATTGCTCAGCGACATGCTCAGCGAACTCAGCGCCATCAGCATCGACCCCCTCGATCAGGCGCTGAGCAGCAGCCTGCAATTGGTCGCGGACATCAACGGCCTCGATCAACAGCAATATCCACAGTGGAAGCATGAGCATCAGAGCGAAATCACCGCCCTGCTGGCGCAACGTGCAGAGCTTGAGGCACAACTTGAAGAGTTCAAAACCAAACTCAATCGCTCGCACAAACTGGTCACCACCCTGCATGGACAAAACCGCCAGATGACCGCCAAAGTGGGCAAAGTCTCCAGCCTGCAAGCCCGCCAGCAGCAACTTAACGATGAACTGAGCCAGTTACGTCAGCAAAACGAGCAGGCCAGCAAAGAACTGCGCAACTCAAAACGCACCCTGCAAGATGCCAACCTGCAGATGCAAGAGCAGCGCCAGCAGCACGAGGCCGAGCACGCCTCGCAAATGCGCCTGCAGCAACACTTGCGCGAAACCACCGAACAGCTGCAGCAGCAACTGGAAGGCGAGCGCGCGGTACTGTCGCGCACCCTGGTGGAGAAGGACTTTATCGAAACCGCCTTTATCGATACCGATGCCCTCACCGATGAACTGCGCCAACTAAAGCTCGACTACCACGCCTTGCAGCAGGCTTATCAACAACTGCAAGCCGCGCCAAGCAACAGCTAGCGCTGTCGGTTGCCAATCTGCCAGTGTGCCGCTGGCAGTCACGCCAAGGCGCCCCCGTCATAAGCCTCGTATAAATCGCCGCGTTGCCAGCCAATCGCGGCTGCTTATCGAGAAACTCTGATGCCTGCCTACAAAGCGCCCCTGCGTGACACCCGCTTCTTGCTCAATGAAGTGCTGGATTTCCCCGGCCATTACCGCCGCCTGGCCAGCGGCGCGGAGGCCAGCCCGGACATGGTCGATGCCATCCTCAGCGAGTGCGCCAAATTCAGCGAAGAGGTGCTCAGCCCGCTGAATCAGAGCGGCGACCAGGAAGGCTGCCACTTCGACCACGGCAACGTGCGCACTCCCAAGGGCTATAAAGAGGCTTACGCCAGCTACGCCGCCGGCGGTTGGCAGGGGTTGTCGCACCCGGTGGAGTTTGGCGGTCAAGGCCTGCCAATGAGTCTGGGCATGCTCAAGTCGGAGATGATGGCCACCGCCAACTGGTCCTTCACCATGTACCCGGGGCTGTCGATGGGGGCGATGAACACAATCCTGCAACACGGCAGCGACGAGCAAAAACACACCTACCTAACCCCGCTGACCGAAGGCCGCTGGACCGGCACCATGTGCCTGACCGAGCCGCAGTGCGGCACTGACCTGGGCCAAGTAAAGACCCGCGCCGAAGCCAATGCCGACGGCAGCTTCGCCCTGACCGGCACCAAGATCTTTATCTCCAGCGGCGAGCATGACCTCACCGAAAACATCATCCATATAGTGCTGGCCAGGCTACCCGATGCGCCCAAGGGCACCCGCGGCATCTCGCTGTTTATCGTGCCGAAATTCATGCCCGGCGCAGACTGCCAGCTCGGCCCGCGCAACGCGGTGAGCTGCGGCTCCCTGGAACACAAGATGGGCATCCACGGCAACGCCACCTGCGTGATGAACTTCGACGGCGCCACGGGTTTTCTGATTGGCCAGCCAAACAAAGGCCTGGAGTGCATGTTCACCTTTATGAACACCGCGCGGATTGGTACCGCGCTGCAGGGCCTGGCCCACGCCGAGCAGTCTTACCAGGGGGCGCTGGCCTACGCTAAGGAACGCCGCTCGATGCGCGCCCTGTCCGGCACCCAGGAGCCCACTCAGGTTGCTGATAATTTGATCAGCCACGGCGATGTGCGACGCATGCTGCTCACCCAGAAAGCCATAGCCGAAGGCGGCCGCGCGCTGATTTACCTAGCCAGCCAACACGCCGACAAGATGATCGAGGCCATGCTCGGCAATGATCAGGCGCAGTACCAATTCTGGGACGACCAGCTGGGCTTTATCACCCCGATTCTCAAAGGCTGCCTGACCGAGCTGGGCCTGGAAGCCGCCAACCTCGGCATGCAGGTGTTCGGCGGGCATGGCTATATCCAGGAACACGGCATGGAGCAGATAGTCCGTGACGCACGGATCTCCACCCTTTATGAAGGCACCACCGGTATTCAGGCCCTCGACCTGCTGGGCCGCAAAGTGCTGGTGATGAGCAAGGGCAAAGCGGTCTGGGAGTTCACTAAACCCATGGCCAAGTTCGCCATCGAGCTGCTGAAAACCGAACCGACGATGCGCCGGCGCGCCCTGAGCCTGCTGAAAATCGTCGCCCAGTGGAACTACCTGACCCTGCGCATCGCCCTGGTGGCGCGCAAAGACCGGGAGATGGTCAGCACCGCCTGCCATGATTTCTTGATGTATTCCGGCTACGCCACCCTGGCTTGGGTCTGGGCCCAGCAAGAGGCCGTGGCCCAGCGCAAACTGCGCGACGGCGGCAGTGAAACTGCGGAGTTTTATCAGGCCAAAATCGCCACCAGCGAGTTCTACTTTGCCCGTATGCTGCCGCGGGCCAAAGGTCACGCGGCGGCGATGCTCAAATCCGCAAAATCAACCATGCAGCTGCACAGCGATCACTTCGTGTTCGATTGAGCCTGCGCCGGGCTGCGGGTTCCGCCGCAGCTTATTCAAGGCCTGGGCAAGGCCAGCAGTGACTGGCCACGCTGGCGCAAAAACGCCTGGATCTCGGCCCGATAGGCTTGATAACTGTCGGCTGGCAACCAGCGCCGGTACAGCTGCTCAACAGACTGCGGCTGTTGCAGTAACCCACGCATAGCGCCGTCGATACGCTGCGCCATCCCCCGTCCCCATTCGTTGCGCGTGCAGTAACTGCCGAACACCGGTAACTCCTTAAGGTCGGCCACCGGCAAGCTGCGCAGCGGTTCAGCCTGCGGATTAGCGCGGGTAAAACCGGCCACCAACAAGGGGTACTCAAAGGTGTAATCGAACCGGCGGTGACCGAGCATCAATAACAAACGATCACCATTGGAGGTTTGATTGACCCCAATGAGTTGACCGGATTCCAGCCCTGCCGGCAAACGCGCCTGCAACTGAGGTGGATAAATACGCTGGAAAAAAAATCCGCCACGCAGGTCGGCGGCCAACAGTTTATCCAGCCACAAACGCCCATCGACCAGGGGCAAGCGCGGCACATCGCTGGCGCGCACCACCACCTGCACCGGCGGGCTGATCAATAAGGGCACGAAATAGCCAATCTGATCGCGCTCGGGGCTGCGCTGGTAAGGCGCCGAGCACAGGTTCCGGCCGTGAGCCATATCGTTCAGGCTGCGCTGGATATTGGCGATTTGATACTGCGGCGCGACATCGCTTAACGGCCCGTCGAGCAAGCGTAAAAACTCGACGATAAAACCGTCATGTAGCTGACCATTGCGCACATTGACCCCGCCCGGGAAGGGCATCAGCATCCAGGTCAAAGGCTCCACCACCAGCACCGGCGGGGATGACAGCAATAACAGCGCAAGCAATCCGGCTCGCCACATAACACCAGGCTCCTGAAAAACTGCTTTAACCATAGGTCAATTAACCCGCTATCGGCATAGCAGCGCAGCCTGGATCGGTAAAACCGTCAACCTCGGCCAGCCTAATTGACGCCCAAAACCGCAGAAAATTTAATCATTTTAGCTCGGGGGAAATTCACTTAAACCGTGACACAAAATTAACCGGCGCCCCCCCCTATTTATTGCCGCTTCAGCGGCATAGAGTGCCTGCGTTAGCGCCAGTAGCTGCTGCGCGACAACCCCCTGAACTTGAAAGGACGCCCATGAAAGCCATTGTTCTAAGCCTCGCCCTGCCCCTGTTAATGCTGGCCGCCGATGCCTCGGCAGCCACCTACCGATGTGGCACCAAGCTAGTCAGTAGCGGCGACCGCACCAGTGAAGTGACCAACAAATGCGGCCCGCCCAACAGCAACAACTTCATTGGCTACACCGAAACCATCAACGGCAATCAGGGCCTGCAAATTGAAGAGTGGATTTACGGCCCAGCCAATGGCGCACTGTATTTTCTGCGCTTCGAAGGCGGCCGTTTGACCGCGGTGGAAAGCAAGCGTCAGCAGTAGTTTTACAACCAACGCTGAAGACCGTGGGTTTAATGCTAGGGCGCTGACGCCGGCGTTAACCCTGCGGGCATGCCCACTGCGCGGCTCAGCTCGATACTGACGCGCAAGCCCCCCAGCGGGCTGTCCAGCAATTTCAGGCGCCCGCCCCAGACTTGGACCATACCGCGCACCACCCCCAGCCCCAAGCCATGGCCGGCAACCTGTTCGTCGAGCCGGCTGCCACGCTCCAGCACCGCCGCCCGGCTGGCCAGGGCAATCCCCGGGCCGTCATCATCGACCATCAGCACAAAGCCTGCGGCTTGCCTGGCGATGGTCAGCCGCACCTGGCTGTGCGCCCACTTGCAGGCGTTGTCCAGCAGATTGCCGAGCAGCTCCAGCAAGTCTTCACGTTCCCAGGGCAGGCGCAAATCCTTTGGTGCTTGCCAGCTCAGCTGCAATCCGCGCGGATGGATCATCTCCAGGGTGGCGCACAGCCCCGGCAGCTCCTCGGCGCAGACAAACTGCGCACCGGGCAAGGCCTCGCCGGCCAAACGCGCCCGCGCCAATTCGCGGCTGAGGCGTTGTTCGATCTGGGCCAGTTGTTCGCGCAGGGTGGCCCGTAATTCAGGATGCGCATTCAACTCCTCTCGGGCCGCCAGGCTGAGCAGCACCGCCAGCGGGGTTTTCAGCGCATGGCCCAGATTGCCCAGGGCATGCCGCGAGCGCGTCAGGCTCTCGGCGGTATGGGTCAACAGGTGATTGATTTGTCCTACCAAGGGTTCCAGCTCCTGGGGCACCTGGGTATCGAGCTGACCGCGCTGGCCTTGCTGCAACTGCAGCAGTTGCTGGCGGGCCTGCTCCAGCGGGCGCAGCGCGCGGCGGATGGTCAGGCGTTGCAGCAGAAAAATCAGCACCAGCGCGCCCAGACCCAGCGCCAGCCCCAGGTACTGCAGGCGCCTGAAGCTGGCCAGCACCGGGCTGTAGTCCTTGGCCACGGTGATCGACAAGGGCTGGCCAAAACGCCGGTAATAGGCGCGGTAGACCAGCAATAACTGGCCCTGGGGGCCATCGCCCAGCTCCGCCTGCAGCCCAGGCGCCGCGCCGCCCAGCAGTTCGCGATCCCACAGCGAACGGGAGCGCCACAGCTGAGTGCCTGCCTCGATGCGAAAATAACTGCCCGACAGCGGCCGCTGATAACTCGGCGCCAAGCGCTGCTGATCCAGCTGTACGCCTTCTGGGCCGCGCGCCAGCGAACTGAGCAAGGTCTCGGCCTGATTGCGCAAACCGGTTTCCAGGTAACTGCGCAGACCCAGATCAAACAACCACAGGCTGGTTTGCGCCAATAGCAGGCCAACCACCAGCAACACCGTCAGCAAACCCAGGCTCAAACGCCGCTGGATCGACCTCATGCGGGGGTGCCGGTAAAGCGGTAACCCTGACCGCGACGGGTTTCGATCACCTCACGCCCGAGCTTGCCGCGCAGACGGTTGACGTGCACCTCCAGCACATTCGAATCGCGCTCGGTTTCGCCGTCATAGAGGTGTTCGGCCAATTGGCTTTTGGACAGCAACTGCTGTGGGTGCAACATGAAATAACGCAGCAAGGCGAACTCGGCGGCGGTCAGCTCGACCTCGACGCCGTTGCGGCTGACGCACTGGCGGCGTTCGTCCAGCAGCCAACCGGCCACCTGCAATTGCGGCTGATTGGCCAGGCCATGGGCGCGGCGCAACAGCGCCTGAATGCGCAGCTGCAACTCCTCCGGATGAAAGGGTTTGGCCAGATAATCATCGGCGCCGGTTTTCAGCCCCTCGATCCGCTCGGCCCAGGAACTGCGCGCGGTGAGCACCAAGACCGGCGTGACCAGCCCGCCAGCGCGCCACTCGCGCAGCACCTCCAGACCGGATTTACCGGGCAGGCCAAGGTCCAGAATGATCAGGTCATAGGGCTCGCTGGCGCCCTGCTGAAGCGCGTCGCGGCCATCGGCCAACCAGTCCACGGCATAGCCCTGACGCGTGAGGCCGACCAGCAACTCGTCGGCCAGGGGCACATGGTCTTCAACCAACAACAGGCGCATCAGTCGTCTTCCTCATCCTGCAAAATCCGCCCATCGCGGGCATCCAACTCCAGCTCACGGACCACTCCGGTGCTGGTCAGCAGCTCAATCTCATAGATATAGCGGCCCGCTGGTTCGGCTGACGGGTTCTCCTCCAGCTCCGCCTCCAGCAAAGTGGCCCCGGGGTAACGCCCCAGGGCCGGTTGCATCAGCTGCTCAAGCGCCAAAATGATCCCTGCCTGGCGCAAGCGCAGGGCTTCATCTTGATTCAGATCGCGGGCCTGCACCCCGACGCTAAACGCCAGGACAGCCAGCACCAGAACCAGCATGGCGCTGTATCGGACGAACCATTTCATTAGGCTATGTCCTAGTTACGTGTTGCACCAAGCGGGAGGCAAGTTGTCGGCGATGGGTTTCGTGTAGGGTGGGCTTTAGCCCACCAATATTGCAGCGTTCAGCGGCGGTGGGCTGAAGCCCACCCTACGCGTCGGTCTTCAACACGTAACAGGTACAGAGCCATTCATTATGTGTCTTGATGATCTTTAAGCACTTTGCCATTAGTGGCGTCCAGCTCCAGGTCCCACTGCAGGCCTTGAGCGTCGCGCAGGTCGACTTCATAGATGTACTGACCGTTTTCCTGTTCAAGGTCAGTCTCTTCAATGGTCGCGCCCGGGTGCTTGAAAATCGCCGCGGCATTGAGTTTTTCCACCGACTGGACAGTACCGGCAGCGACCAGCTTCTGCGTCTCATCGACGCCTAAATCCCGGGCCTGGGCCAGACCAGCAACGGCGCTGAGGGCGGTAACGCTAAACAGCTTGGTAAATGCGTTCATGGTGTATCTCCTGGGATGATTGGCTTTCAACGAGGGCCAAGGTAACCCAGCGGGCTTAATTGAAACTGAATCGACCCGCTCTCAGCCTTCACTGAAATTTCTACTCCGCGGCCGAATCCTTGCCCAGTCCATGCTGGCGCAGTTTATTGGCGATGGTGGTGTGCGACCCGCCGAGCCGCTTGGCCAGCTGTCGGCTGCTCGGGTGCTGGCCGTAGAGGCGCTCCAGCACGGCTTTCTCAAAGCGCGCCATAATTGCTTCCAACCCGCCCTCCAGGGAGAAATCCCCCAGGGGCTGCGGCGCGCCATAGTCCGGCAGGCGAATATGCTCGGCCTTGATGATGCCCGCCTCACAGAGCGAGACCGCCTGAAACAACACGTTTTCCAGCTGCCGCACATTGCCCGGCCAATGGTAGTGCTGCAGCCGCTCGAAGGCCTGCGCGGATAACGTCGGCAACGGACAGCCGATCTGCCGGCTGGCCTGATCGAGAAAATGCGCCACCAATGGCGCCAGTCCATCCAGGCATTCGCGCAGCGGCGGGATATGCAGGCTGAGCACATTCAAGCGGTGATACAGATCCTGGCGAAACTCGCCCCTGGCGCACAGCGCCGAAAGGTCCACCTGGGTGGCGCAGATCACCCGCACATCCAGATACACCTCCTCGTCGCTGCCGACCCGCCGAAAACCCCCATCTTGCAAGAAGCGCAGTAGCTTGGCCTGCATCCGCGGGCTCATCTCACCGACTCCGTCGAGAAACAGCACGCCACCGGCGGTCAGCTCCAGCAGGCCGAGTTTGCCCTCCGGCCGCGCCCCGGCGAAAGCCCCAGGGCCGTAGCCGAACAGCTCGGTCTCGGCCATCGACTCCGGCATCCCGGCGCAGTTCAGTGCCATAAACGGCGCTTGGCCGCGCGGGCTGGCCAGGTGGCAGGCGCGCGCCAGCAACTCCTTGCCGGTGCCGGTTTCGCCCTCGATCAGCAAGGGTGCATCCAGCGGCGCCATGCGCCGGGCCTCACGAACCACCGAGGCCATGACCTTCGAGCTTTGAAAGATGCTGTCGAAGCCGCGCAACTCCTGTTTGCGCACCTGATAAATCCGCTCGCCGACGCGGTCGGCGCGGTGCAGGGTCAAGACCGCGCCGGCCAGGGCTTCACTGTCATCGTGGGCGGTTTGCAGCGGGGCGATATCGGCCAAAAACACATCGCCCTTGACCTTGACCCGCAGGCCATTGATCCGCGACGGATTGGCGCGCACCAGCGCCGGCAAATCGAAATCTTCGACATAGTGTGCCAGCGCCAACCCCGGCACCTCATCGACCCGCACCCCCAACAACTGCGCCGCCGCGCGGTTGGCCGCCACTATCGCGCCGCCCATGTCGATCGACAGCACCGGAAACTCCAGCGCGCCGAGCAAGGCATTCAACTCCAGATGACGGCGCTCGCTGGGCATCAGGCCGACCCGCTTGACCCCGAACACCCCAGGCAGCGCCTCGAGCTTCGCGCGCAACGACTGGAATTGCAGATTGATCAGATTCGGGCAATGCAAGTAGATGGCGTTGCCCTGCTCACCCCCCACCTCGCCACGGGCCACATTGACGCCGTACTCCACCAGCAGATTGAGGATGTCACGCAGGATGCCGACGCGGTTCTGGCAGTGAACTTTGATTCTCATCGCAAAGGCCCTGTGGGTGCGGGTGGCGGGTTATGGGGATTGATTAAGCGACGTGCCCGTTACCTGTTGAACGCCCTACGTCTTGCGCTCAACGCATTAAGGGTACATAGCCATAAATGACTCATCTGCGGCAAATTATCGTCAAGAAAACCTTCCAGCCAGCCTCACCAGCATGGCGTAATTCTGCCGACTGGCAATCAACGTAAGCATATCGTTACGAAATACCGAACCTGAACGACCTGCGCACCCCGTCAGAGGCCTGTACCCGGCAACCCGTTGCGCTATTGCTAGGGCACGGAGCAACCCGGATTAATCGCCAAGAGGAGCCGCCATGAGCACTAAATACGTGGCCCGCCAGCCCGACGCGCAAGGTTTTATCGACTACCCGGACAGCGAGCATCAGGTCTGGCACACCCTGATCAGCCGCCTGTTGCAGCTGATCGAAGGCCGCGCCTGTCAGGAGTACCTGGACGGTATCGAGCAACTCGGCCTGCCCCATGAGCGCATCCCGCAACTGGCCGAGATCAATCGAGTACTGGGCGCCACCACCGGTTGGCAAGTGGCGCGGGTGCCGGCGCTGATTCCGTTTCAGACCTTCTTCGAGCTGCTGGCCAGCAAGCGCTTCCCGGTGGCGACTTTTATCCGCACCCCGGAAGAGCTCGATTACCTGCAAGAGCCGGATATTTTCCACGAGATTTTCGGCCACTGCCCGCTGCTGACCAACCCCTGGTTCGCCGAGTTCACCCAGGCCTATGGCAAGCTCGGCCTGCAAGCCAGCAAAGAGCAGCGCGTCTACCTCGCCCGGCTGTACTGGATGACCATCGAGTTCGGCCTGGTCGACACGCCCCAGGGGCGCAGAATTTATGGCGGCGGCATCCTCTCATCCATGAAGGAAAGCCTCTATTGTTTATCGACGGTGCCCGAGCATTTGCCCTTCGACCCCATAGAGGCGATGCGCACGCCCTATCGCATCGACATACTGCAGCCGCTGTATTTCGTACTGCCCGAGCTTAAGCGGCTGTTCGAGCTGGCCCATGAAGACCTGCTGGCGCTGATCCCCAAAGCCATGCAACTGGGATTGCACCCCGCAAAATTTCCGCCGAAAGCGGCCTAAATCACTCTGGAGAACGCCATGCGCGAGCTACCCCCATCGGCCCTGAGCCAAGCCCACTGCGAAGCCTGCCGCGCCGACGCGCCCAAGGTCAGCGAGAGCGAGCTGGCCGAGTTGCTGCACGAAATCCCCGACTGGGCCATCGAAGTCCGCGCTGGCGTGATGCAGCTGGAAAAACTCTTTTCGTTCAAGAACTTCAAACAGGCGCTGGCCTTTACCAACAGCGTTGGCGCACTGGCCGAGGCCGAGGGCCATCACCCGGCCCTGCTGACCGAATGGGGCAAGGTCACAGTGACCTGGTGGAGCCACTCGATCCAGGGCCTGCACCGCAACGACTTGATCATGGCGGCGCGCACCGACCAGCTGGCGGCCAGCGCCGAGGGGCGTAAATAAGCGCCGCTGCGTCCCCAAGCAATTTAAACCCGCTAAGGACATCGAATGCTGAGATGGTTTGAAGCGCTTCAGCCGCGACCAGGAGGTCAGGCTGCAGACTGACTCAGCTGTTCTCCTGCACTGCAACAGACATCGCGGCTAAAGCACTTCTAGGCGGGCGGCGTTCAACGCAACCACAGAACATTATTGGTTGCTGGTGGCTCAGCGCACCGCTTCGAACAACCCGGTAGCGCCCATGCCGCCCCCTACGCACATGGTGACTATGCCGTAGCGCAACTTACGCCGTTGCAGCTCACGCATCAGATGGCCGACCTGACGCGAACCGGTCATGCCAAAGGGATGACCGATAGAGATAGCGCCACCATTGACGTTGTATTTCTCGTTGTCGATGCCGAGGCAATCACGGGCATACAGGCACTGGGAAGCGAAAGCCTCGTTGAGCTCCCACAGGTCGATATCGGCAATCTGCAGGCCACGGGCCTTGAGCAGCTTGGGCACCGAATACACCGGGCCTATGCCCATCTCATCGGGTTCACAACCGGCCGCGACAAAACCACGAAAGAACGCCCGCGGTTTGAGGCCCAGTTCAAGGGCCTTGTCCAGGCTCATCACCAGGGTCATAGAGGCACCATCGGACAGCTGCGAGGCATTGCCGGCGGTCACCGAACCGTCGTCGGCGAATACCGGCTTGAGTGACGCCAGGCTAGCCAGCGTGGTGTCGGCACGGTTGCAGTCATCGCGATCGACGATGCCCTCGACCAGGCTCTTCTCGCCGGTGACCTTGTCTTCAACCTGGTATTTCACCGCCATCGGCACGATTTCGTCGTCGAACAGCCCTTCGGCCTGGGCCCGCGCGGTGCGCTGCTGGCTTTGCAGGGCGTACAGGTCCTGCTGCTCGCGGGTCACGCCATAACGCCGCGCGACTATCTCGGCGGTCTGGCCCATGGGGAAGTAAATACCCGGCAGGTTCTGCTGGATCAGTGGATTGAACAGCTGATTAGTGTTCATGTTCTTCATGGTCATGGTGATCGACTCGACCCCACCGGCCACTATCACCTCGCTGCAACCCGAGGCGATCTGGTTGGCGGCAATCGCGATCGCCTGCAAACCTGAGGAGCAGTAGCGGTTCAGGGTCATGCCGGCGACGTCTTTGCCCAGCTTGGACAGCACCGCGACGTTACGGCCGATGTTCATGCCTTGGGCGCCTTCGTTGGAGCCGGCACCGACGATGCAATCGTCAACCAGCGCCGGCTCCAGACCATTGCGCGTCAGCAAGGCATTGACGCAATGGGCCGCCATATCATCCGGGCGAGTTTGGTTGAACTTGCCACGAAAGGACTTGGCCAAGCCTGTGCGCACACTGTCGACTATTACTACTTCACGCATGACGTTTCTCCGGTTCGGGTGGTCGATGACAGCAGAATAAAAGCACAGCGGCGCCGGCGACGAGAATTATTCATCGCCCGTATGCAGCGCCATCCAGACCAGACTCAATCCCGGGCATAGGCCGCCGCCAGCGCCTCGTTGATGGTGCGCAGCACCTTGACCCGGGCAAAGCGTTTGTCATTGGCCTCCACCAGCGTCCAGGGGGCAATCTCGCTGCTGGTGCGGTCGACCATATCGCCCACGGCATCGCTGTATTGCGGCCATTTATCATGATT
>MHZN01000170.1:17580-19727 GCA_001830395.1 Pseudomonadales bacterium RIFCSPLOWO2_12_59_9
TTGCGCCAGTCGTCTTCGGTGATCTTGAAACGCTTGAAGGGAATCTGTTCGCGCTCCTCGAAGCGCTGCAACTGAGTGGCCTGATCGATCGACAACCAGAACTTCACCAGCACCACGCCGGCGCGGGTCAGCTGTTCTTCAAAGTCATTGATCTCGCCATAAGCGCGCAGCCAGTCGGCCGGGCTGCAATAGCCTTCTACCCGCTCAACCAACACCCGGCCATACCAGGAGCGGTCGAACACGGTGAACTTGCCACGCCCCGGAATGTGTCGCCAAAAACGCCACAAATAGGGCTGCGCACGCTCCTCTTCGGTGGGTGCGGCAATTGGCACTATGCGGTACTGGCGCGGGTCCAGGGCTGCGGCCACCCGGCGAATGGCGCCGCCCTTGCCGGCCGCATCATTGCCTTCAAACACCGCCACCAACGCATGCTTGCGAAAACGCTTGTCGCGCATCAGCCCCGACAGCCGCGCTTGCTCAACCGCCAGCTGCTCTTCGTAGTCGCTCTTTTCCAGCGTCTGACTCATGTCCAGGCTGGCCAGCAAACCAAAGTTATCCAAACTGGCGGTCAAGGGCGCTGAATGCGGATGGCGCTGCGGCGGCTCCTGGCTTTGCAGCGCGGCTTGCAAACCCTCCAGCAAAATCCGCCCAACCGTCAGGCTGCGATAGTACGGGTTGGCCCCCTCGACCACGTACCAAGGCGCGTAGTCGCGGCTGCTACGGCGCAAGATGCGCTCACCAAAACGGACAAACTTGTCGTAGGTTTTCGACTGCAGCCAGTCCAGCGGACTGATCCGCCAGCTGTGCAGCGGATCATCTTTGAGGGTATTGAGGCGGGCTTTCATTTGTTTTTTCGACAGATGAAACCAGAACTTAAAGATCAACGCGCCTTCATCGCAGAGCATCTGCTCCAGTCGCTGAGCGCCGTCGATAGCCTGATCGAGCACCGCAGTCTTAATCCGGCCATGCACGCGGCCTTGCAGCATCTGGCTGTACCAGTTGCCAAAGAAGATACCCATCTGCCCTTTCGGTGGCAGTTGCCGCCAATAGCGCCACGCCGGGGGGCGGGCCAATTCCTCGTCGGTCTGCTGGTCAAAGGTGCTGACCTGTATCAGCCGCGGGTCCATCCACTCATTCAGCAGCTTGACGGTTTCGCCTTTGCCGGCGCCTTCAACGCCGTTAATCAACACAATCACCGGGAAGCGCGACTGCTGCTTAAGCTCAAACTGCGCCTCCAACAACGCCTCGCGCAGGGCCGGCACGGCGGCGTCATAAGCGTCTTTATCAATGGCGTGACCAATTTCGGCGGATTCAAACATAAGCCTCTCCAGAGCTGAATAGGCCCAGCCTAGCCGATCATGGCCGCCGTTGTCTGGCCGGCCGCGCAAGCCTTGCCGCAGATCAAATCGGCGGGCACAGATCGGCTAGAATGCCCGCCTGGTTTTTAAGGTTCAGCCCATGAGCGATCATCCCGCGTCAGCTTCATCCCCCTATGCGCAACTCGACTGGGATGCCCAGGGCCAGCCACGCTCGCCGCTATTTGCCGATGTGTACTTTGCCACCGACGGCGGCCTGGCCGAGACTCGCCACGTGTTCTTGCAACAAAACGAGCTGGCCCAGCGTTTTGCCGAGCTGCCCGCCGGCGGCCAGCTGGTGATCGGTGAAACCGGCTTTGGCACGGGTTTGAACTTTCTCTGTGCCTGGCAGCTGTTTGAGCAAAGCGCGGCGGCTGATTGCCGCCTGCACTTTGTCAGCGTCGAGAAATACCCACTGACTCGTAGCGATCTGCAGCGCGCCCTGGCCCTTTGGCCGGAGCTGGCCAGCTATAGCGAACAATTGCTGGCGCAATACCTGGCCGTGCATCCGGGCTTTCAGCGCTTCACCTTAGCCGGCGGGCGGGTCAGCCTGACGCTGTTGATTGGCGATGCCCTGGAGCAATTGCCCCAGCTGGATGCGTCCATCGACGCCTGGTTTCTCGACGGCTTTGCGCCCCAGCGCAACCCGCAAATGTGGTGTCCCGAGCTGTTTGCCGAGCTGGCGCGTTTGTCCCATCCGGGCACCAGCCTGGCCACTTTTTGCAGCGCCGGCTATGTACGGCGGGCCTTGAACGCCGCCGGTTTCAAGATGAAACGGGTGCCCGGCATCGG
>MHZN01000170.1:19748-33541 GCA_001830395.1 Pseudomonadales bacterium RIFCSPLOWO2_12_59_9
CATCGGCCGTAAATGGGAGGTGCTCAAGGGCCAGTTTATCGGCCAGGCCACGGCCGCAGTAAAGCCCTGGTTCGCCCGCCCACCCTTTAATCCGGCCGTGCGCCAAGCGCTGGTGATAGGTGCCGGGCTGGCCGGTTGTGCCAGCGCCGCCAGCCTGGCCGCCCGCGGCTGGCAAGTCACCTTGCTGGAGCGCCACGGCGAGCTGGCGCAGGAAGCCTCGGGCAATCCCCAGGGGGTGCTCTACCTCAAGCTGTCCGCCCATGGCACCGCCTTGTCGCAGCTGATCGTCAGTGGTTTTGGTTATACCCGGCGCTTGCTGGAGCAACTGCACAGCAACGACTGGGCCGCCTGTGGCGTACTGCAACTGGCCTTGAACGCCAAAGAGCTGGCGCGCCAGGCCCAGTTGGCCGCCGCCTTCCCCACCGATTTGTTGCAACCCGTCACCCAGACCCAGGCCGAAAGCCACGCCGGCGTCGCCTTGCCGGCGGGCGGGCTGTTTTATCCCGGCGGTGGCTGGGTGCATCCGCCGGCATTGTGCCAGCTGCTGGCCAAACACCCGCAGATTCGCCTGCTCACCCACAGCGCCGTGCTCGAACTGACGCCGCACCCCGACGGTTGGCAAGCCACCAGCCAGGGTCAGTTGTTGGCCAGCGCACCGGTGGTGGTGCTGGCGGGCGCGACCGATATTCGCCACTTTGCCCAGGCGGCGACGCTGCCGCTCAAACGCATTCGCGGGCAAATCACCCGTCTGCCGCAGACCGTCGCCAGCAGCGCGTTGCGCACCGTGGTCTGCGCCGAAGGCTATGTCGCCCCGGCGCGTAACGGCGAACACTGCCTGGGTGCCAGCTTCGATATGAGCAGCCAAGACCTGACCACCACCACGGCCGAGCACGCCAGTAACCTGCAATTGCTCGAGGAGATCTCCAACGATCTGGCGGCGCGTCTGCACAGCGCCGAACTCGATCCGGCCACCTTGCAAGGCCGGGCCGCATTTCGCTGCACCAGCCCGGACTACCTGCCGATTGTGGGCCCACTGGCCGATCAGCCGGCCTTGCTGGTGCAATACGCCAAGCTTGGCAAGAACGCCAACTGGCGCACCAACCTGCCCTGCCCCTGGCTGGACGGTTTGTATGTCAACAGCGGCCACGGCTCGCGGGGCTTGATCAGCGCGCCCTTGTCCGGCGAGCTGCTGGCTGCCTGGCTGGATAACGAGCCCTTGCCGGTATCGCGCGCGGTCGCCGAGGCCTGCCACCCCAATCGCTTTGCCCTGCGCAGCTTGATTCGCGGCCAATAACCCGCCAGCCGACGGGTCTGTGCACAAACGCTATGCTGTTAAAAGTCGCTAACCGCCATACCGGCTTTAACCGCAACCAGGCGGCTAAGGTCGGCGAAATCGCCCAGCCAGGCGCATAAAACGTCACTTGAACAACCGCCAACATGTCGGCACAGTGCGCTGCGGACATATTACAAAAAAAGAGGTCCTTTAATGCCTCGCATTAGTCTATTGCTGTTCTGGCTGTTGTTAAGCAATGCCGCTTGGGCGCTGTCACCCGTCACCCTGGACTCCGATGACCTGCGTCTGTCGCTCGGCCCGAATATGGGCTATCTGGAAGACCCCAGCGGCACACTCAGCCTGCAACAGGTGCAAGCACTGCCCAATGAGCGCTTTCAGCCGGTCAACGGCGAGCACGCCAACCTGGGCAAAAATGCCTCCGTGTGGTGGTTTCGGGTCGAGCTTGCCAACCACCGCCCGCACAATTTGTCGGGTTTTCTCGAAGTTAATTACCCGCTCCTCGACGACCTCCAGGTTTACCTGCAAAGCCCAGACGGCAGCCTGCAAAACCAAGCAAGCGGCGACAGCTTTGCCTTCGCCAGCCGCCCGGTGCAGGTGCGCAACTTCTGGTTCCAGCTGAATTTGGCCCCTGGCACCAGCCAATTAACCCTGCGCATAGAAACCACCAGTACGGTGTTCGTACCGGTGTTCTTCAGCACCTATGCCGCCAGCGCCGCCGCCCAAGAAAACCTGATGGGCTGGAGCGGGGCCTTCTATGGCGTGCTATTCGCCATGATTTTCTACAACCTGTTTCTGTTTATCTCGCTGCGCGAACCGGCGTACTTCTGGTACCTGGCTTACGGCGTCAACGTCGGTCTGCTGGCGGCCTGCTTCGATGGCATGCTGTTCAAACTGCTGCCCGAACATGTGGCCTTTCAATCGGTGAGCATCTACATCCTGATGTACCTGCAATGCCTGGCCGCCGCGCAATTCAGTCGACATTTCTTGCACACCAAGCAGTTTTTCCCGCGCCTGGACACCGGCCTGCGCCTGTTGATACTGGTGATCTTCGCCTTGCTGCTTTCCGGGCTGCTGCTAGACCTGCAAAGCTGGAACATCCTAGCCAGCCTGACGCTGCTCAGCACCTCCCTGGGGCTGTTTCTGGTGGGCCTCTACGCCTGGCGCAAGGGCGTGCGTTATGGCTCTTACTACACCCTGGCCTGGAGCGTGCTGCTGACCGCTTTCGTGATAGTCACTGCCGCCTCACTGGGCTTTGAGCTGTTCGGCCTGTTTGGCTCCACGGTGGTCAAAATTGGCGTCACCATTGAGCTAATCACGCTGTCCATCGGCCTCGCCGACCGGATTAACGTGCTCAAAGATGAAGGCTTCAACTCGCGCCAGGAAGCCCTGCAAGCCATCCTGGCCAACCAGGCCAAGGGTCGTTTCCTGGCTACCATGAGCCATGAAATCCGCACACCCATGAACGGCGTGCTGGGCATGCTGCAATTGCTAAAAGAAACTCCGCTGGATCGCAGCCAGCGGTTTTATGTCGACACCATCGCCAGTTCGGGCAAGTCGCTGCTGGCGGTGATCAACGACATTCTCGACTACGCCCGCATCGAGTCCGGCAAGTTGAGCCTGGAACATATTGAGTTTGACCTCGAGCAACTGGTATCAGAAACCATCAGCCTGTTCACCGCCCAAGCGCTGGAGAAGCGGCTGCGCCTGTATGTCAGCTTCGAAGGCGGCGTGCCGCAGTACATCATTGGTGACCCGACCCGGCTCAAGCAGATACTGATGAACCTGCTCAGCAATGCCTTGAAATTCACCGCTGAAGGCCATGTGACGATCAACATCTGCCGGCGCAACAATGCTCAAGAGCAGATGCAGTTGTTGTTTAACATCCAGGACAGCGGAATCGGCATCAGCGCCGAAGGCCAAGCGCAATTGTTCGACTCCTTCGCCCAAGGCGACTCCACCACCACCCGCCGTTATGGCGGCAGCGGCTTGGGCCTGGCCATCAGCAAAGAGCTGGTCACCATGATGGGCGGCCAGATTGCGGTGCAGAGCAGCCCAGGCCAAGGCACCCGCTTTAGCTTTAACCTGCCGCTGCAACATAACCCGCAACAGCAGGACGCCCTGGCCAACCTGCTCAACGGGCGCACCGCCCTGCTCACCTCGCTGGACGGCCAGGGGCTGGACGCCCTCGGTCTGCTGCTCGGCCGCTGGGGCATGCGCACTGAACGCTGCCAGACCCCGGAGCGGCTGCTCAGTTGCCTGGCCGAATACACCGTGCCGCCACTCTTGGTGTTGATGGCGCCGTGGCCCGGCAGCGTCACCAGCTGGCTGGAGCCGCTGCGGGGCCATCTGCAACTCGGCCAGCCGATTCTGCTGCTGTGCCCGCCCGCCCAAAGCGCACAACTGCCAAACATTCCCCAACTGCGCCTGCAAAGCCTGCCGCAACCGCTGACCATCACCGAGCTGCGGCAAAGCTTGCTGGAGCTGTACCAACCAACAGCTGTCGCCGCGCCCGTGGTAGTGACTGCGCTGGCAGCCAAAACCCGCGCCAGCCCCTGCGTTTTGGTCGCCGAAGACAATCCGGTCAATCAGCTGGTAGCCCAAGGC
Organism: Pseudomonadales bacterium RIFCSPLOWO2_12_59_9; assembly: GCA_001830395.1. Classification (GTDB taxonomy): domain Bacteria; phylum Pseudomonadota; class Gammaproteobacteria; order Pseudomonadales; family Pseudomonadaceae; genus Aquipseudomonas. Next base: position 23,647 of record MHZN01000170.1, read on the forward strand.
TTACTGAAAAAACGTGGCTATAACCCGCGAGTGGTCAACAACGGCGCCGCCGCCGTGGCCGAATACCGCCGCTCACCGAGCAGCATTGAGTTGATCTTGATGGATTGCGAAATGCCGGAGATGGATGGCTTCGAAGCCACCCGGCAAATCCGCTTGTTTGAGCAACAACAGCACCTACCGGCAGTGCCGATCATCGCCTTGACCGCCCATGTGTTTGAGCAATATCAGCAACTGGGCGTGGCGGCGGGCATGGACGACTTCATCGGCAAACCCCTGGACAGCCAGCTGCTATTCGAGCGCATCGAACATTTCTTGCGTAACAAGGCGGCGCTCGACAGTTGAGCCAATCGCCACGACAAACCAGGCCTGACACCCGACAGCTGCTAACATCGCCCGGCGCTGAGGAGGCGCCAACCATGTTAATCGCCCAAGAGCTGCTTGAAGCCGACACCCTGACCCGTCTGATTGAAGACTTCGTCACCCGCGAGGGCACCGACAATGGTGATGAAACCCCGCTCGAAACCCGCGTTGCACGGGTTCGCCTGGCCCTCAACAAGGGCAGCGCGGTGATTGCCTTCGACCCCGACAGTCAGCAATGCATGCTGCTGTTAAAGCATGATGTGCCGCGCGAATGGCTCGAGTAAGCCGCCGCGCAGTAATTCGTAGGGTGGGTTAGCGGCGCGGGCGGTGGTTGTTTGCATCACCACGCAAGCCGGGCGCCGCGTAACCCACCATGCGGTTTGCCGGTCGAGCACCATGATGGGTTACGGCGCGGTAGGGTTTTGCGTTGTTAGCAGGCCGTGGTTCGCGCAATCCCCATGGATGGGGTGAATGCCGCAAGCCCGCCGGGAGCGGGCGCGGCCTACCCACCCTACAAAAGCTGTGTGCAACGCATAACAGGGAAATAACCCAAGTTAACCGCGCAGTCCCTCGCGCTCCCACACACAACGCACCCGCATGTCGTTTTCCTGGGGGCTATGAAAGCCGCGTTCCGAGTCCCAGCGGAAGGTATGGCAACCGTTCAGCTCGGTCTCCAGGTGCACCACGGCGCTGGCCCAGTAGAGGTTTTTCAACAGCGCCTCGAACTGCTCGATCCACAGCCGCCATTCGTACTCCAACGCCTTATAGCTCGCGCCAAAGTGGATGACCTGAGTTTGATACAGGCCTTCGCCCTCGGTCGCGCAACTCGCAAACATCTCCCGGCCCAGAAACGGCCAGGCCTCGCCGCTGGGCAAGCTGGCCAGCACTTGGTGATTAGTCTCACGGCGCAAGCAGCGCTGCTCTAAATGCTCAGACGGCCAGTCGCGGATGCAGCCGTAGACGATTGACTCAGACTCCACACTGTCGCTCCAGAAAATCCGTGCAGCCTTCTAACACGCCACCGGGCGTCTGCAAAGGAACTAACCGACAAAGTTTTGACCCTTGCCCGGTTTGCCCGCCCGCAAGCGCCAGGCAAACACACACAGCAGCCCCGCCATGACCGTCAGCGCCACGAAGGGCCACTGGTAATTGCCGCTTAAATCGCGGCCTAGCCCGGTCAATACCGGCGTCAGGCTGGCCAGGCTGTAGCCGGCGCAGAGCATCATCGAGGTCCAGCGGCTGACCGCCAAGGGTGAGTCCACCTCGTACAGCGGCAGCACCATCGACAGAGCAAAGGAGCCGCTCAGACTCATGCCCAACAACACCGCCCAGAGCTGCGGCAGCAGCAAAGGTTGAAAGGTAATCATGGCCAAACACAGCAAGCTAACCAGGCCACAGCCAAGTAACAGCTCGTAGCGATTATCGCGGCGCTGGGCGATCCACGGCAGCAGAAAGGAACTCGGCAAACCCACCAGCATTAACAGGCTAAACAGGTTATTGCTCTCCAGCAGGCTCAGGCCCGCCTGGTGATAGCGCGCCACCAGCCAGGTGGCCAAGGTGTAGAACAACCCGGCCTGAATCGCAAAGAACGCGGTAATCAACCAGGCCCGCGGCTCACGCCAAGGCAGTCCGGTGGGTTGCGGGTCACCGACTGGCGCCACCGACTGATTCGGCAAGCACGCCCACAGCAACAGCGCCAACAGCGCCGGCACGCTCCACACCGCCAGCCCCCAGGTCCAGCCGTGGGCCAGCCAGGTTTCCGCCGGCGCCGTCAGCACCGCGCCCGAGGCGCCACCGATGGTCATGCTCAGCGAATACCAGGCCACTACCCGGCCAATATGGCCATGGAAATGCTGGCGAATAAAGCCCGACAACAAGGGCCCGGCAATCGCTATACCGGCGCCCAGCAAGGCGGCGCTACTGATCAGCACCACGCTACGCTGGCCGGCAAAACGCACCAACAAAGCCAGCAGAATCAGCCCAAGACAAAGGCTAATGGTTCGCTCCAGACCAAAACGCAACGCCACACGCGGCGCAAAGGGCGCCAGCAAGCCCATGCACAGCACCGGCAAGGCAGTGACCAGGCTGACCAAGCCACGGCTCAGCGACAGGTCTGTGGCAATACGTTCAATCAGGGGGGCAAAGGAGGTGATGCCGGGGCGAAGATTAATCGCCGCCAGCACCAGAGCCAGCAGATACAGGGCTCGGGGAGCAACTTTCACGGGAATCTCAGTGTTTGGCGTCAGGACAGGAGCGCCACCCTACCCCTGCCCCGCGCCTGCCAGCAACCCCAGCCGGCAATTATCTGTCCGAACGGACAGATAATTAATTCAAAATTACAGGCGCGGACTGATCAGACTGCGGCGGCCTTTTTGCGCATCTTGCCGGCCATGCCGACCATCTCGTTGTACAGCAGCTGCGGGTTCTTTTGCTTCAAGGCCCAGGCCATACGGCCCTGCTCGTGGGGCAGAATCATAAACTCACCCCGTTCGATGGCCTGATAGATGTAGTCGGCAATCTCGGCGGCGCTGATCGGCGAGCTTTCCAGCAACTTGCCCACCTGCTGCTTCATCGCTGGCGTCGGACCGCGGAAGGAGTCCATCAGATTGGTCTGGAAGAACGATGGGCAGACCACATGCACGTCGACTGCTTGCTCTTTCAGTTCAATCAACAGGCTTTCCGAGAGTGCCACCACACCGGCCTTGGCGACGTTGTAGTTGCTCATGGCCGGGCCCTGCATCAGCGCGGCCATGGAGGCAATATTGACGATCTTGCCATGACTGCTGGTCAGCAATGGCAAGAAGGCCTTGCAGCCTTTCACCACGCCCATCAGGTTGATGGAGATCTGCCAGTCCCAATCTTCCAGCGACAGTTCATCGAAGAAGCCCCCCGAGGCCACCCCGGCGTTGTTGACTATCACATCGATGCCGCCGAGCTTCTCTTCGCACGCCTGGGCCAAAGCGGTCAGCTGGCTGTAATCGCGCACATCGCAGCGCTGGGTAAAGCCATCGCCACCGGCGGCGCGCACCAACTGCAGCGTCTCGGCCAGGCCCGCATCATTGACGTCCGAGAGTGCCAGCTGCCAGCCTTCACGGGCCCAGCGCAAGGCAATTTCACGGCCAAGACCTGAACCTGCACCGGTAATCATCATGCGCTTTTGCATATTTAGGCCTATTTGCTGGGGGGAGTAAGGAGTAGAGAGTAGTCAGCAGTGTAACCAAGGCCCGACGCCGCCTGGAGCGTTATAAAGCGGCTGAATACTGCGCCCCAGAGCCCCAAGATGCGCGGCCAGTCCAGGTGCCGGCTGCGACGGACTTGAGCGCCGCAGCGCCTTACTCGAGCAGCCGTGGGCGCTGGGCAAAGGCAGCAAATTCGGCGGCTGGCAGCGGGCGGGAGAACCAATACCCCTGACCCTGATCGCAGCCCAGGCGGGCCAGCAATTGCCGGGTCGGCTCATCCTCGATGCCTTCGGCGGTGGTGATTAACTGCAGGCTCTTGGCCATTTGAATAATCGCCGTGACTATCGCCTGGTCCTGCGCATTGCCCTGCAACTTGCGCACAAAGGACTGATCGATCTTCAATTTATCCACCTGAAAACGCTGCAGGTAGGACAGGTTCGAGTAGCCGGTGCCGAAGTCATCGATCGACAACTTAACTCCCAGCGCTTTCAGGCGCTGCAGCATGCCCATAAAAGCCTCTGAGTCGTGCAGCAGCATCGACTCGGTCAACTCCAGTTCCAGGCAACCCGCATCCAGCCCGAAGCGCCGCAAGGCGCCGGCGACCAGGGTTTGCAGATCGCCACGGCGAAACTGCACCGAGGAAATATTCACCGACAGCACAAAGCGCGGCAAACCCGCCGCCTGCCAGAGCATCATCTGCCGGCACGCCTCGTTCAGCACCCACTCGCCGATCTCGACAATCAAGCCCGAGCGCTCGGCGACCGCGATGAACTTGTCGGGCGCCATCAAACCGTGCTCCGGATGCTGCCAGCGGATCAAGGCTTCGGCGGCCAGCAACTGACCGCTGTGAATATCCACAATCGGCTGAAAATGCAGCACGAACTGCTGCTGACTCAAGGCTTGGCGCAGCCCGGCTTCGAGGCTCAAATGCGCGACAATATCGACATTCATTTGCTGATCGAAAAACCGGTAGGCATTCCGCCCGGCGGCCTTGGCCTGGTACATGGCGATATCGGCATGCTTCAACAGCTGGTCGAAGTCGTCACCATCCTGGGGAAACAGGGCGATGCCGATGGAGATGGAAGTGACGATCTGCATGCCTTTCAAGGCAAACGGCTGCGCCAGTTGCTCCAGCACATGGGCGGCCACGGCGGAGATCGCCGCCAGGTCAGACACATCAGTCAACACAATCAGAAACTCATCACCGCCTTGCCGGCTGACGGTGTCCATCTCCCGCACCGCGCCGCGCAGGCGATTGGCGACTTCCTTGAGTAACTCGTCACCGGCACTGTGGCCCAGGGAGTCGTTGATGGTTTTGAAGTTATCCAGGTCGAGAAACAGCAAGGCGGCTTTTTTCTTGTAGCGCCGGGCCTGGCCAATGGCTTGATCCATGCGATCACGCACCAATAGGCGATTGGGCAAGTTGGTCAGGGCATCGTGCTGGGCCAGGTGAGTAAAGTTGGCCTCGGAGTGTTTGACCCGTAGGATCTCCTGCTGCAAGCGCTGCATGGTCTCGCGCAAGTCATTGGCCAAGATCCACACCGCACAGGCACACACCAACAGCACACAACTGACATTGACCATCCGGCCAATGCCCAGCGGCAAGGGTACAAACACCTGCCAACCGGTCATTGAGGCGAAGGTAATGGCGGCGATTGAAAGCAGCATCACCAGCAGCAGACCGACGAACAGCTTCAGTCGCGAAACCATCCCGGCCACAATCAAAATCACCGGGTAGCACAGCAACGCGCCGCTATACAGGCCCTGGTTAAACCACATGGAAATGGTCACCAGCGCCACCATCGAACTCAGTATCAGCAACATCGCGCGATCCGTCGCACCACGCCGATTCATCCGGCCGCCGAGCAAGACCACCGCTATCGCCGTCAAGACCAAGAACGAATTCAACCAGCTCTGCGCCACCAGCGTTTGCGCGCCGATAATGACCAGTACCACGCTCAGCACATTAGCGATCTGATTCAGTCGACGGGCCTGCATGCGATGGTCCACGGGATCATCTTGCAGGCTCGAGATTTGCGATTGCAGTGCATTCATCAGTTAACTTCCATCTCGGCAGCAGAGGCTCTAAGTCGCGGCTAAAAATGCCGCTAAACAGCCCAGATAAAAACTATTGCGCGGGGTTATATCGCGTTAAAAGCGCCGAACGCTAGTCAAAGCGCTGCGCAGCAACAAGCATTTGTTGCGCCAAGCCGAGAAACAGCGCCATCAGTACGTTATCAGACGCCTATAGACATAAAAAAAGCGGCCCGAAGGCCGCCAAAGTCACACGCAGAGAAGTGTTTTAGTGGGCAACTGCACCACTGGAACCCAGGCCGGTTTGCGAGCGAACGAACTGCGGCAGAAAGCGCGCCCGTTCCGCGGCTGCAGAGGCCGATGTATCGGTGATGGAGAAGAACCAGATGCCGGCAAAGGCAATCGCCATCGAGAACAACGCTGGGTACTCGTAAGGGAAGATGGCTTGAGCATGGCCCAACACCTGTACCCACACGGTTGGCCCGAGAATCATCAGGGTCACCGCGGTCACCAAGCCCAACCAGCCGCCGACCATGGCGCCACGGGTGGTGAGGTTCTTCCAGAACATACTCAGGAACAACACTGGGAAGTTGCAGCTGGCCGCAATCGAGAAGGCCAGACCCACCATAAAGGCGATGTTTTGCTTCTCAAACATGATGCCCAAGGCAACCGCCAGCACGCCGAGGCCGATGGTGGTGATTTTCGATACGCGAATTTCATCGCGATCGTTGGTCTTGCCCTTCTTGTATACGCTGGCATACAGGTCATGGGACACCGCCGTAGCGCCGGCCAGGGTCAAACCAGCAACCACCGCCAGGATGGTGGCGAAGGCTACCGCCGAGATAAAGCCCAGGAACAAGCTGCCACCCACGGCGTTAGCCAGGTGGATTGCCGCCATGTTATTGCCGCCCAGCAGGGCGCCCGCCGCATCTTTGAACACCGAATTGGTGCTCACCAGCACGATCGCGCCGAAGCCGATGATGAAAGTCAGGATGTAGAAGTAGCCGATAAAGCCGGTGGCGTAGAACACGCTTTTACGGGCTTCTTTGGCATCGCTGACGGTGAAGAAGCGCATCAGAATGTGCGGCAAACCGGCAGTACCAAACATCAGCGCCAAACCAAGCGAGATCGCCGACACCGGGTCTTTGACCAAACCGCCAGGGCTCATGATGGCCTCGCCTTTTGGATGCACTTTGATCGCTTCGGAAAACAATGCGGCGAAGTCAAAGTTGACGTGTTTCATCACCATCAAGGCCATAAAGCTGGCACCCGACAGGAGCATCACGGCCTTGATGATTTGCACCCAGGTGGTGGCCAGCATGCCGCCGAACAACACATAGAGCATCATCAGTACGCCAACCAGCACCACGGCGACGTAGTAATCCAGACCAAACAACAGCTGGATCAACTTACCGGCACCGACCATTTGCGCGATCAGGTAAAACGCCACGACCACCAGCGAGCCACTGGCCGCCACGGTGCGAATAGGCATCTGCTTAAGGCGATAGGAGGCCACGTCGGCAAAGGTGTATTTGCCCAGGTTGCGCAGTCGCTCGGCCATCAGAAACAGAATCACCGGCCAGCCCACCAGAAAGCCGATCGAGTAGATCAGACCGTCGTAGCCGGAGGTGTAGACCAGTGCGGAAATCCCCAGAAACGAGGCCGCCGACATGTAGTCACCGGCAATCGCCAGGCCGTTTTGAAGACCGGTGATTTTGCCGCCGGCGGCGTAGTAGTCAGACGCCGAGTTGTTCTTTTTCGACGCCCAGTAGGTAATGCACAGGGTGGCACCGACAAACACCACAAACATCGCGATGGCCGAGACGTTCATCGGCTGGCGCTGCACCTCGCCGGTTAACACTTCACCGGCCCACAGCAGCGGGGCAAAGGCCGACAACGCCAAGCTCGCCAATAGACGCAGGATCATGGCTGCACCTCATCAAGAATGGCTTTATTCAAGCTATCGAATTCACCGTTGGCACGGTACACATAGATACCGGTGAGGATGAAGGCCGACAGGATCAAGCCAACTCCCAGCGGAATGCCCCAGGTAATCACCGAATCAGGGCTGATGCGTACCCCAAGCAATTGCGGAGCAAAAGCAATCAGCAGGATAAACACCAGATAGAGGCCGAGCATGGCGGCGGAAAGAAGCCATGCAAACCGCGAGCGCTTGGCTACCAGTTCATGGAAACGCGGATTTTCTAGAATCCGCTCGTAGACGCTGTCGTTCATTTTTGTTGTCCTCCGCAGCACGGGTTGCTGGTGAGTCCACTCTAAAACGACGGTAGCAGCGCAACAGACGACCTTAGTCGTAGAAATCAGCCGCCTGCGACTAAGGTCGCAGCTCACAAATGGGGCGGAATAATCAGCCCTTTGCGCCGGTAAACTTCTATATCAATGGCGAAAGCGCCGGTGGGATAAACCTCTTTGATGCGGTACGGGCGTTGCTGGCTATCCAGCACCGGCTGCTCTAGATCGATCACCCGCTCGGTGCCCGGCTGCTTTTGCGCATCGAGCACCAACAACACCCGCGGCTTGAGTTTGCTCAGCGGTGAGCAGGCGACAATGATGCCGACCTCGCCGTTGCTCATCTCGACTATCTCACCGGGCGGATAGATGCCAATCCGGCGCACAAACAGGCCGACCAGTTCGGCATCAAAATGGCTGCCGCGGGCCTCGAATAAAATCCGCAACGCTTCCAAGCTTGACTTGCCCTTGCTGTAGACCCGGTCGCTGTTGATCGCATCGTAGGCATCCACCACCGCGACAATCTTGGCAAAGTACGGAATCCGTGGCGCATCCAGCCCGCGCGGATAACCGCGACCGTCCAAGCGTTCATGGTGCGAGTAAGCCACGTCGACTGCGGCGGCCGTCACCTGCTGATTACTCATCAACAGCTTGCGCCCTTCACTGGCGTGGCTCTGCATGATGCGCAACTCATCGGGTGTCAGCCCACCGGGCTTATTTAAAATCTCGTTGGGCACCTTGATTTTGCCGACATCGTGGAGCATTCCGCACATGCCCTGGTGCTCCAGTTCGCCCTGACGCAGGTGCAACTCACGGCCTAGGGCGATGGCAAAAATCGCTACCCGCAGGCAGTGCTCGCCGGTGTATGCATCGCTGTGCTTGATGCGCGCCAGCCAGAGCATGGCGCCGGGATTGCGCAGCATGCTTTCGACGCACTCTTTAACCACCACCTTGACCTGCACCACATCCAACTCGTGCCCCAGGCGTACCGCCTCGAGAATGCGCAGCGACTGTTCCCGGGCCGAATGAAAGGCCGGTTCCGCCTGCTGCATCTCGCGGCTGAACTCAACCTTGGCGATTTGCGGCTGCAACTGCTCGGCCGCCAGGCTGACCAAGTTGTCTTCAAGCTGCTGCTTGACCCCGAACGAGCGCCGCGCATCGACCCAGACAAACTGACAGACCTCACCGAGCAAGAGAATTTCCTGCTGCTGGCGAATACGAAAGCCCTGAAACAGGAAGGCGGTTTCGCTCCACGGACGATCCAACTCGACCACATACATGCCGATGCTCAACTGCTCGACTGTCACTTTGATACGGTCGTGGGCTTCAGCCATGGCAACACTCGGCGGGCAAGATAAAAAGGGCAGTTGCCGCAGAAACTATAGGGCACCGGCGCACGGCGTCCCTTGTCCCAAGGCAGAATAATGACGGTAAATTCCGGGCAGTACTTGTGGACTTTAGTCCATAAAAAAACCGCCGAGCCAAAGACCGGGCGGTTATTCAAGCAGATGCCTCTAGTTGCAGTTAAGCCACGCTTATTGCAGCCACTCCTGCACCCGCTGCGGATGCGCTTGCACCCATGTTTGCGCGGCGGCAGCCGGTTTGGCGCCTTCTTCGATGGCCAGCATGACCTCGCCGATTTCGCTTGGGGTCCAGGAGAATTTTTTCAGGAACGCATAGACCGGTGGCGCTTTGGCCTGCAACCCTGGGTTAGCAATATTGTCGACGTGCTCGGCGGCGCCATAGACGTTTTTCGGGTCCTCAAGAAAACGTAACTGCCACTTGGCGAACATCCAGTGTGGAATCCAGCCCGTCACCACCACCGGCTTATTGGCCTTGATGGCCCGAGCCAGCTCGGCGGTCATGGCACTGCCCGAACTGGCGAGCAATTTGTAATCCAGGCCATAGGTTTTGATCGCCTCGTCGGTTTTGCGCATCACCCCGGACCCCGCATCAATACCGACAATCCGTCCGGCAAACGCATCCTTCTCGGCTTGCAGATCGGCAATACTTTTCGCCGTGACGTACTGGGGCACGATCAAGCCAATTTTCGCATCCTTGAAGTTGGCACC
>MHZN01000171.1:0-1290 GCA_001830395.1 Pseudomonadales bacterium RIFCSPLOWO2_12_59_9
AGTTGTACGAGCAACTGGAACTCGATCGCTTCTGGGAAGCGCGCCTGCCCGATAGTCGCGAAGGCACCTGTTGGCAGCACATCCTGCAGACGCTCGTGTGTTACCGCTTGATCGATCCGGGCAGCGAGTGGCGCCTGCACCGGCTGTGGTTTGAGCAAAGCGCGATGGCGGATCTGCTCGGCGCGGACTATTCGCTGGTGGAAAAGAATGCGCTGTATCGTTGCCTGGACAAGGTGCTCCCCCACAAGAGCGCGCTGTTCAGTCATTTGAACCAGCGCTGGCAGGACTTATTCGGCGCCCGGTTCGATGTCCTGCTCTACGACTTGACCAGCACCTACTTCGAGTCCGCGCCGCCGGAGGACGAGAACGACAAGCGCCGCTATGGCCACAGCCGCGACAAGCGAGGCGACTGCGTGCAAGTCGTCCTTGCCTTGATTGTCACCCCGGAGGGTTTCCCGCTTGCCTACGAAGTGCTGCCGGGAAACACCGCCGACAAGACGACACTGCGCATGTTCTTGCAGAAGATCGAAACGCAATACGGCAAGGCGCAACGCGTCTGGGTGATGGACCGCGGTATTCCCACCGAGGAAGTTCTCGAGGAAATGCGCGCGGCCGATCCGCCCGTCTACTACCTGGTCGGCACCCCCAAGGGCAGGCTCACCAAACTGGAACGAGACCTCCTACCGTTGCCTTGGGCCACGGTGCGCCCAGGCGTGCAGGTAAAGCTGTTGCCGCAGGCGGGCGAACTGTACGTGTTCGCCGAAAGCCGCGATCGCATCCACAAGGAACGCGCCATGCGCCGGCGCAAGCTCAAGGCGCTCGTGAAGCGCCTGCAGCAACTGCAGCAGATGAAGTTCAACGACACGCGGCAGTTGCTGCTCAAACTGGGTGAGGCCAAGGGACGGTATCGGGCCGCCTGGCGCTTGCTTGGAATCACCCTACCCGAACCGCAAGCCTCCGGCACGACGCCTGAATCTGCCGTCGACGTCGTCAACTTCCTGGACGGTCAGCTTCCAGCCTTCAAAATGGGTGATGTCGTCGCCCGGCGAAAACCGCACACGGGTCAGCGGTGCATTACGGGTGGCGTACTGACGGGTGTCGCCCGTGGCCGGGTAGAGTACGGTAAGCAACCGACCATCCTCTGCCAGGACGGTGCCAAGACCCAATTCAGCTTCGCTGTCACTAATCCAGCGTTGCCCCGGTTGATACTGCGCCATGCCTGTCTCCCGCGGTGAAAAAGCCGGCTATGGTAACGGAACGCCGTGCGCAGGGCGACGGCACTTGCCGACT
>MHZN01000171.1:1332-8018 GCA_001830395.1 Pseudomonadales bacterium RIFCSPLOWO2_12_59_9
CAAGTCAACGGCTGAACGGCCGACAGTCTGACCAAAGGATGCGAGAAATAACCGCCATGCTGCCGCCAATCCCGCCGGGTCTGCTGCCCGTGACCTCTCAGCAGGAAGTCGCCAAACCGCGTCCGGATATCCCGCCGGTGACGCCCGTCGAGGCCAGCGCCAAGGAAAGTGCGGTGAGCCTGGAAAAGCGCCACCCGCAAGAGGCCGAGGAGTTGCTGCGCCAAGAGCAGCGCCGCCGTCAGCAGCAGCGCCGTGGCTACAGTCCGGCGCAGTTGGCCGAGGGTGAAGTGGCTCCAGAAGATCAGGCGGTACTGGAAGAATTGCCCCGCCAAGGGCTGTGGGTCGACGTTGAGGTTTAGCCGTGGCCTTGTTTAATGATCTTGGGCATGAACAGCAGCTGCCGTTGGCCGATGCCGAGTTGCGCTGGCAGCCCGAGTGGCTGGACGCCGTCGCGGCCGATCACTGGCTGGCCGCGCTACTGGCGCAAACTCCCTGGCAGCAGCCGCAGGTATTCGTGCATGGCCGCCAACATCCGGTGCCGCGCTTGCTGGCCTGGTATGGCGATGCGGGCGTGGGTTACCGCTATGCCGGTTTAAGCCATCAACCTTTGGCGTGGACGCCGTTGCTGGCGCAGATTCGTGCTCGGGTTGAGGCGGCGGCAGGGCAGGCATTCAATGGTTTGTTGCTCAACTATTACCGCGATGGCCAAGACTCCATGGGTTGGCACAGCGATGATGAGCCTGAGTTGGGCCGTAATCCGTTGCTTGCCTCGCTGAGCCTGGGCGGTGAGCGGCGCTTCGATTTGCGCCGTTGCGGCGCCAGCCGCATTGAGTATTCGTTGCCCTTGAACCATGGATCGCTGCTGGTCATGGCTGGCGCAACCCAGCATCATTGGCAACATCAAGTGGCGAAGACCCGCAGCCTCTGCGCGCCACGCCTGAACCTGACCTTTCGATGGATTTTGCCGCAATCATGAACGACGACAATGTGATTGATTTAACCCTCGAGCGTGACAAGCGCGTGCATGACCGTCACGAGAAACGCTTGAACGAGGTGCGCGAGGCGTTTGCCCAAGCTTTACCTCTGGGTAAGCCTAAGAAAAAACCCAAGAGCAAACCGAAAAAGCCCTAACAGGCTGTTGAAAAACTACCTGCATTGCCATCGCCGCGTTAAAAACAGGCTCAAAATGCTCATTTACAGCTCGTAAACTCCGCTTTTTCGCCTGTTTTTGCCTTGCGCTGTCTGCCTCGCCAACGTTTTCAACGGCCTGCTAAACCTAGGGCTTTAGTGTCGCTGCGGGGCTGGTTTTATTGATTTGGATCAGCCCTAGGGCGACCCTGCGATTGGCCCTGTCACTGTATTGATCAAGATCAATTGTTGCGGCCCGTTCAGGGGCTACCTTGCAGTCATCCAATTGTGGGTTTGAACAGCGAGGATGCAGCCATGTTCGTCGACGTAGTGGTTATTGCGGGTATAGGCACCGTCGGGCTGATGGTCGCCTTTCTGGCCGGCTTCGGTTATTTCATTTGGAAGGATTCGCACAAGGTCAAGGCCAAGGTTCTCGCCAAGACCAAGCAGGGCTGAGTCCTTCAGCAGCAGAGCACGCAAGGCAATTTGGGGCGACTTCGGTCGCCTTTTTTTTTATGGTTTTTTTCTTGCCGGGCCGGTCGCACCGCATGCGGGCGTGCGGTGAGACCGACCGTTAGGTATTAGCCGATGCTGATGGTCGGCAGGGCGGGCAGTTCGATGCTCAATTGTTCGCGGGGGGCGAGCACTTCGGCCTCGCCATCGACGACCAGTTCATCTCTTTGGTTAAACACCCGAGTGGCCAGTTTGACCCGACCTTTGGGCTGCTTTTCGAGAACTTCCAGGCGCACTTGCAGGGTGTCGCCGAGTTTGACCGGGCGGCTGAACTTGAGGCTCTGGCCCAGGTAAATGGTGCCCGGCCCAGGCAGTTGGCAAGCGATGGCCGCACTGATCAGCGCGCCGCTGAACATGCCGTGGGCGATGCGCTCTTTGAACATGCTGGTGGCGGCAAATTCGGCGTCCAGGTGCACCGGGTTGCAGTCGCCGGAGGCGGCCGCGAATAACTGCACGTCGCGCTCTTCGACGGTTTTGTTGAAGGTGGCGGTTTGGCCGACTTCAAGGGCGTCGTAGGGGAAGTTGTTTACCAGGCTCATGCGGGTTCCTTGCTAGTAGGTGGATTGCTTGTTGAGCAATGACGGTTGGTTGTGAGTGCCTGCTCAAGCCAGTCGATGAGAAAGCCGGTGACTTCGTCGCGATTGGTTTCATTGAGCAACTCATGGCGTGCCTGTGGGTAAATTTTCAATTGCAGTTGGCTGGCGCCAGCGTTGCTCAAAGCGTTGGCCAGGTCGTCAAGACGTTTGCCATCGCTGACCGGGTCACAGCTGCCGCCGATCACCAGCAGCGGCAGATTGCTGTCGATTTGCAGCAGGCTGCCACGCGGGGTGATCTGTTGCAGGCCTTCCAGCAGATCGATCCAGTACTGGTTGGTACAACGAAAGCCACAGAGCGGGTCGTTGATGTATTTATCGACTTCAACTGGGTCGCGACTGAGCCAGTCAAACGCGGTGCGGTTGGGTTTGAAGGCTTTGTTGAATGAGCCAAACGACAGAAAGTCCATCAGCGCGCTGCGCCCCGTCGGCCCTTGGCGCCAACGCTCAAAACGTGCAACCAGGCTGGCGGCGCGGTACAGCGCCAGGGGTTGGTAGTTGGAGCCGGAAAGTATTGCGCCCTGCAGGCTGCAACTGTGTTGCATCAAATAGGCTTGGGCGATGTAACTGCCCATGCTGTGGGCCAGCAGGAAGATCGGCGCCTCTGGGTATTGCTGGCGAATATGGTGGTTGATGCTGGCCAGGTCGCCAACCACCTTCTGCCAGCCGTCGTGGTCGGCATAGTGGCCGAGTACGCCATGTTCGGCCGTTTTGCCATGCCCGCGCTGGTCGTGGGCATACACAGTAAAGCCCGCTTGCACCAGCGCCTGGGCGAGGCGGGCGTAGCGGCCGCTGTGTTCGGCCATGCCGTGGGCAATCATGACTACGCCCTTGGGGGCCTCATCGGCAAACCAGTGATTGACGTACAGCGGCGCTGCGTCGCTGGCATTCAGCCAAAAAGCTTCATGGTGCATGGCGGGTCCTTGTGCTCGTGGGGTGGCGCATTCTGCATGGCTGGCGCGCGTAGGCAAAGCCCGGTCAGGGTCGCGGGATGATTTGTAGTGTAGTCATCCATGCAACTTTAATGGCTAGGATTCATCCGCTCAATAAGGCGCTGCAGGCTATTTGCCTGTGGCCTGGGAGCTGTTAAGTTCGGCGTATTCCCGCGAGCGCGGGTCAGTTGCTGGATGGGGATAATAAATGCAAGCTGAATTCTGGAACGATAAGCGCCCGGCGGGTGTACCCCACGAGATTGATTTAACCGCTTACAAGTCCATCGTTGAGGTGTTTGAGCGCTCCTGCAAAAAATTTGCCGATCGCCCGGCCTTCAGCAACCTCGGGGTGACGCTCAGCTACGCCGAACTCGATCGGCTCTCGGCGGCGTTTGCCGGTTACCTGCAAAAACACACCGACCTCAAGCCCGGCGACCGCATTGCCGTGCAGATGCCGAATATTTTGCAATACACGATTGCGGCCGGGCTGATCGTGGTCAACACCAACCCGCTGTATACCGCGCGGGAAATGCGTCACCAGTTCAAGGACTCGGGCGTGCGCGCGCTGGTGTACCTCAACGTGTTTGGCAAGCTGGTGCAGGAAGTGCTGCCCGACACCGACATCGAGTTCCTGATAGAGGCGCGGATGGGCGATATGTTGCCCAGCCTCAAGGGTTGGTTGGTCAACAGCGTGGTCAAGCACCTCAAGAAAATGGTCCCGGACTACCAACTGCCTCAGGCGCAGGGGTTCAAATCTGTACTGCGTCAGGGCGGTGGTCAGAGCCTCAAGCCAGTCAAGGTCGGGCTGGACGATATTGCGGTGTTGCAATACACCGGCGGCACCACCGGCGTGGCCAAGGGCGCGATGCTCACCCACGGCAATTTGGTGGCCAATATGCAGCAGATCCACGCTTGCCTGTCACAGTTGGGCGACGATGGCCAGGCGCTGATGAAGGAGGGGCAGGAGATCATGATTGCGCCGCTGCCGCTTTATCATATCTACGCCTTCACCGCGAACTGCATGTGCATGATGGTCAATGGCAACCACAACATCCTGATCAGCAACCCTCGCGACATCGGCGCCTTTATCAAGGAGCTGAAGAAATGGCGTTTCTCCGCGCTGCTGGGCCTTAACACCCTGTTTGTGGCCTTGATGGACCATCCTGAGTTCAAGGATTTGGATTTCGCCAACCTCAAGGTCACCAACTCCGGTGGCACTGCGTTGGTCAAAGCCACGGCCGAGCGCTGGCAAGCCATTACCGGTTGTTCGGTGGTAGAAGGTTACGGCCTGACCGAGACCTCGCCGGTGGCCAGCACCAATCCCTATGGCGATAAAGCCCGTTTGGGCACCGTGGGCATTCCGGTGCCGGGTACGGCCTTCAAGGTCATCGATGACGACGGCGTCGAGCAAGCTTTGGGCGAGCGCGGCGAGTTGTGCGTTAAAGGCCCGCAAGTGATGAAGGGTTATTGGCAGCGTCCCGAGGCAACCGATGAGGTGCTGGACGCCGAGGGCTGGCTGAAAACCGGCGATGTGGCGGTGATTGATCCGGACGGCTTTGTGCGCATTGTCGACCGCAAAAAAGACCTGATCATCGTCTCCGGCTTCAACGTCTATCCCAATGAAATTGAAGACGTGCTGATGACCCATCCGCAGGTCGCCAGCTGCGCGGCGATTGGCGTGCCGGATGAGCGTTCCGGCGAGGCGGTTAAGTTGTTTGTGGTGGCGCGTGCCGGCGGCGTGACGGTTGAGGAGTTGAAGGCCTTTTGCCGGGAGAATTTCACCGCTTACAAGGTGCCGCGGCATATCGTGTTGCGCGAGTCTTTGCCGATGACGCCGGTGGGTAAGATTCTGCGTCGCGAGCTGCGGGATATCGCCTAGAACCTAGCGGGCGCCGGGCTCTCGGCGGTCCTGAGTAGGGTTCAAAAAATGACCGAAAGTTGATCTTTCGGTCATTTCCGTAACTGGCCGGCCGGCTTTTGCTGCTGGTCTGGTCTGCCTAAAGCTGCTACGCTCGGCCCGGTTTTTTGCCGGCTAAAAGGGCGGAAAACGCAGAGAAAACAAAAAATAATCGTCGTTCAGGCGCTAAAAAACAGCTGTAGTTTAGGAGAGGGCTTGCATGTCTGAGAACTTCTGGAAGGACAAATACCCAGCGGGCATTTCGGCCGAAATTAATCCCGACCAGTTTGCGAACATTCAAGCGGTACTGAAACAGTCCTGCCAGCGTTTCGCCGACAAACCGGCGTTTAGCAACCTGGGCAAAACGCTCACTTACGCTGAGCTGTATGAGCTGTCGGGTGCCTTCGCGGCTTACCTGCAACAGCACACGGATCTGCAGCCGGGCGATCGCATCGCCGTGCAGTTGCCGAATATCCTGCAATACCCAATTGTTGTGTTCGGCGCCATGCGTGCCGGCCTTGTGGTGGTCAATACCAACCCGCTGTACACCGCGCGTGAGTTGGAGCACCAGTTCAACGACTCCGGCGCCAAGGCGCTGGTGACCCTGGCTAATATGGCGCATTTGGTTGAGCAAGTGCTGCCAAAAACCGGGATCAAAACCGTCATAGTCACCGAAGTCGGCGACATGCTGCCGACCCTTAAGCGCCTGTTGGTTAACAGCGTGGTTAAGTATGTGAAGAAGATGGTGCCGGCCTATAACTTGCCGCAAGCCATCAAGTTCACTCGGGCTTTGGCGCAAGGGCGTGGCAAAATCGTCCGCGAAAGCAGCCCGGTAAACACTGATGTGGCGGTACTGCAATACACCGGCGGTACCACGGGCGTGGCCAAGGGCGCGATGCTTACCCACCGCAACCTGATCGCCAACATGCTGCAGGCCAAAGGCCTGATGGGCGCCAACCTCAACGAAGGTTGTGAGATCGTTATCGCGCCGCTGCCGCTGTATCACATCTATGCCTTCACCTTTCATTGCATGGCGATGTTGATGACCGGCAACCACAACGTGCTGATCAGCAACCCGCGCGACCTGCCGGGCATGATGAAAGACCTGGCTAAGTTCAAGTTCACCGGCTTCGTGGGTTTGAACACGCTGTTCGTGGCCCTGTGCAACAACGAAGAGTTTCGCGCCCTGGATTTCTCCGCCCTGAAGTTGACCCTGTCCGGTGGTATGGCGCTGCAACTGGCGGCCGCCGAACGTTGGAAAGACGTCACCGGTTGCCCGATCTGCGAAGGTTATGGCATGACCGAAACCAGCCCGATTGTGTCGGTTAATCCGTTCCAGAACATTCAGATCGGCACCATCGGTATTCCGGTGCCTTCGACTCTGTGCAAGGTCATCGATGACGAGGGCAATGAATTGCCTCTCGGTGGTCGCGGTGAGCTGTGTGTCAAAGGCCCGCAGGTGATGAAGGGCTACTGGCAGCGCCAGGAAGCCACCGATGAAATGATCGATGCCGATGGTTGGCTGAAGACCGGCGACATCGCGGTGATTCAGGAAGACGGTTACATGCGCATCGTCGACCGCAAAAAAGACATGATTTTAGTCTCCGGCTTTAACGTCTATCC
>MHZN01000172.1 GCA_001830395.1 Pseudomonadales bacterium RIFCSPLOWO2_12_59_9
TCGCCCAGGCCTTGCAGCTCAGCGAGCGAACCCTGCAACGGCGCCTGGCTGCCGAGGGCAACAGCTATCAGCAACTGCTCAACGACAGCCGCCGACAACTGGCCGAAGGCTATTTGCGCGATGGCCAACTACCTGCGGCGGAAATCGCCTTGCTGCTCGGCTACTCCGAACCCAGCGTGTTCTTCCGTGCCTTTCGCCAATGGAGCGGTCTGACGCCTGGCGAATACCGCAGCCGGCACCACGCCCAAGGTTAAGCGACCCGAGCCCAGGCGCGGCCGGCAGTCTTTTGCGTTGAAGGCGGATAAGATCGAGCCCATCTTGCTCGAGGCGCAAAATGTACCCGTTACGTGTTGAGCGCATAACGGTGGGCTCAGGAGCGCAGCGAACAGTCCGCCATTTGGCACGCCGAGTCGAGGGTGTACTGCCTGCGGCGAGTACCACCTACCTCAAGTTCGATGCGCATTCAGCGCGGGACACATAACGCGCAATGCGCAGCGTGGACTGAGTCTTTTATCCCCGTCAAGGCTGGCAGCGACACTCAATATCAACCCGGTGTGCAGCGCCGTCGTCGACCAGCAGCACCTCCGCTGTGGTTTGCAACACGCCATCCAGGCTGACCTGTTGCTGGCAGTCGGCAGCGCTGCTTTGCCGCAGCTCTATCGGGTATTCGGTAACGCCAAAACGATAGGTGAGGCTGAACCCCGGCCATTGCGCCGGAAGCATCGGCAATGGCCGCAGGCGGGCGCCTTGCAGTTGTAAACCGAGCAAGGATTCGACCAACAGCTGATACATCCAACCCGCCGAGCTGGTGTAACCGCTACAGTCGCCACAACTGGCGTGGGGCGCCACCGCATAGACGTCAGCGCTGACCACGTAGGACTCGACCTTGTAGACCTCAATAGCCGCCGCACTGTTGTCAGATTAACCGGGTTGAGCATGTGCGTCAGTTCCCAGGCCCGCGTGCTGTCGCCCAGCGTGGCAAAGACCATGGCCGCCCAGAGGCCGGCGTGGGTGTACTGGCCGCGGTCTTCCTCATGCTCAAAACTGAAGCGTTATTTCGCGGGTGCGCTGGGTGCTAATTGCCTGGGCCGATGGCGTGGTCTGCGTGCGGTGTCGGTCGCAGCTGCCAGCTGCTGGCGCGGCAGTCACAGCCGTCAAGTGCCGAACTGTGTGAACCAGCAGTGTGATCGCCGGTTGCACTGTGCAGAGTGATGGCGCGCCGCGGTTGAGCGGCGTGCCAGAGGGCTGGCACCGTTACTTCAGGTGCATATCATTGGTCACCGAGTTGACCCCTTTAACCGTGCGCGCCACGGCGACTGCCTGATCGATATCGGCTTGCGAGTTCACATAACCGCTGAGCTGCACCTTGCCCTTGAAGGTTTCGACATTGATTTCCGTCGCCTTCAGCTCGGGGTCATTCAGTACCGCGGTTTTAACCTTGGTGGTAATGACCGCGTCATCGACGTATTCGCCGGTGCCTTCTTGACTGGCAGTCGATGCGCAGGCCGCTAAGGTGGCAAACACCGTGAAGCTGGCAATCGCCAGTGTGCGGCGCAAAAGAGAGTTAGACATGCTGTGCTCCTTGAATTAGCGGCGACGCGCCGGGCAAGCCGGGATGGTCGCCGCGAGGTCGTCGGGCCGGTCACAGTTACCTGCCGGCGCCATTCAAGAGTCGTGTATTAGCGTGCTGGAGGTCGGTGCGCTGGGGCACATAAGGCGGCGCCGCGCAGACGCTGGTAACAGCCGCACCTGGCACGGCTGCAGAACGTCAGCATTAATCGCAGGCAAACAAAAAGGGCCGAGGTTTTCACCTAGGCCCTTGTTTTATATGGTGCACCAGACGGGATTCGAACCCATGACCACTGCCTTCGGAGGGCAGTACTCTATCCAGCTGAGCTACTGGTGCAGCGGGCGTCATGATACGCATGTCGTTGGCGTGCGTCCATGCCGAGCGTATTGTTCATGATTTCGCACGAAAACAGCTTGGCTTGGCGATGGGCGGTGATCAATTTTACCGATTTGAGCCTTTTTGTTAATTTTTCCGAACAGCCTATTGCCCTTTCTTCACACTCGCCCTAGGATTCGTTTGAGATTTCAAACGCCTGTGGCAATAAACCTTAGCCGCCGAAAGGGGCTATGGTTGTTTTGTGTCCATTGTTGCTGCCAGGCCCGCGCCAGCGTTGCGTTAGGCGCAAAAATTTACGGCTGCAGCCCTTTGTGCGCGGCCGATGGCTAATCACCGCTCGCCACCCTGCTGCCGAGCTGAAGGAGACCGTTATGCAATTGAAAGACGCTAAGTTGTTCCGCCAGCAGGCGTATATCAATGGTGCCTGGCTGGATGCTGACAATGGTCAGACCATCAAGGTGAATAACCCGGCGACCAACGAAATCATTGGCACTGTGCCCAAAATGGGCGCCGCCGAAACCCGTCGCGCCATCGAAGCGGCCGAACAGGCGCTGCCGGCCTGGCGCGCACTGACTGCCAAAGATCGTTGCAATCGCTTGCGCCGCTGGTTTGAGCTGCTGATTGAAAACCAGGACGACCTCGCTCGCCTGATGACCACGGAGCAAGGCAAGCCGCTGGCCGAAGCCCGTGGCGAAATCGTCTACGCCGCTTCCTTTATCGAGTGGTTTGCCGAAGAAGCCAAACGCGTCTACGGCGACATTATTCCGGGCCATCAACCGGACAAGCGTCTGCTGGTGATGAAGCAGCCGATCGGTGTGACCGCCGCTATTACTCCGTGGAACTTCCCGGCCGCGATGATCACCCGTAAAGCCGGCCCGGCCCTGGCCGCCGGTTGCACCATGGTGATCAAGCCCGCCAGCCAAACCCCGTATTCGGCCCTGGCCTTGGTTGAACTGGCCGAGCGCGCCGGGATTCCAAAAGGCGTGCTGAGCGTGGTGACAGGCTCGGCCGGCGATATCGGCAGCGAGCTGACCGGCAACCCGATAGTGCGTAAATTGTCGTTCACCGGCTCGACCGAAATTGGTCGCCAGTTGATGATGGAATGCGCCAAGGACATCAAGAAAGTCTCGTTGGAACTGGGCGGCAACGCGCCGTTTATCGTGTTCGATGATGCCGATCTGGATGCCGCCGTTGAAGGCGCCCTGGCTTCCAAATACCGCAACGCCGGCCAGACCTGCGTGTGCGCCAACCGCCTGTATGTACAAGACGGCGTGTATGACGCCTTCGCCGAGAAACTGCGTCTGGCCGTGGCCAAGTTGAAGATCGGTAACGGCTTGGAAGACGGCATCACCACCGGCCCGCTGATCGATGCCAAGGCCGTGGCCAAGGTTGAAGAGCACATCGCCGACGCCCTGAGCAAAGGCGCCAGCGTACTGGCCGGTGGTAACGCGCTGGGCGGTAACTTCTTCGAACCGACCATCCTGATCAACGTGCCGAAAAACGCCGCAGTCGCCAAGGAAGAAACCTTTGGTCCGCTGGCGCCACTGTTTCGCTTCAGCGATGAAGCCGATGTGATCGCCCAAGCCAACGACACCGAGTTCGGTCTGGCCTCCTACTTCTACGCCCGTGACCTGAGCCGCGTATTCCGCGTTGCCGAGGCCCTGGAGTACGGTATTGTTGGCGTCAACACCGGGATCATTTCCACTGAAGTGGCACCGTTCGGCGGCATCAAGGCTTCGGGCCTGGGCCGTGAAGGCTCCAAGTACGGCATCGAAGATTACCTAGAAATCAAATACGTCTGCCTTGGGGTGTAAGCAGCTACTGCGCTCGGCCATACGGCGTTGGCCGGAGTCGGAAAAATGCTCATTGGCACTAGCCAACTCCGCTTTTTCCGACTCCGGCCGCCTTGTCTGACCTTCGCTCGCTACGCTGCTAGTGCTTTGGCAACGGCAAGAAAACAACTGCAATAACGAATTTTACTGACACTGCGTAACTGGCCCGCCCGGCGGCCCACGAGGATAATCATGAGCAAGACTAACGAATCCCTGATGCAACGCCGCCAAGCCGCCGTACCGCGCGGTGTTGGCCAGATCCACCCGATTTTTGCCGAGCGCGCCGAGAACGCCACTGTGTGGGACGTTGAAGGCCGCGAATTTATCGACTTCGCCGGTGGCATCGCCGTGCTCAACACCGGTCACCTGCACCCGAAAGTGGTGGCTGCCGTGCAAGAGCAGCTGACCAAGCTGTCGCACACCTGCTTCCAGGTGCTGGCCTATGAACCCTATGTCGAGCTTTGCGAAGAGATCGCCAAGCGTGTACCTGGTGACTTCGCCAAGAAAACCCTGCTGGTCACCTCTGGCTCCGAAGCGGTAGAAAACGCGGTGAAGATTGCCCGCGCCGCCACCGGCCGCATCGGCGTGATCGCCTTCACCGGCGCTTACCACGGCCGCACCATGATGACCCTGAGCCTGACTGGCAAAGTGGTGCCGTATTCGGCGGGCATGGGCTTGATGCCGGCTGGCGTGTTCCGCGCCCAGTCGCCTTGCCCATTGCACGGTGTGAGCGAAGACGAGTCGATCGCCAGCATCGAGCGGATCTTCAAGAACGACGCGCAGCCAAGCGACGTGGCGGCCATCATCATCGAGCCGGTACAGGGTGAAGGTGGTTTCTACACCAACTCGCCGGCCTTTATGAAACGCCTGCGGGCCCTGTGCGACCAGCACGGCATTCTGCTGATCGCCGACGAAGTACAGACCGGCGCCGGGCGTACCGGCACTTTCTTCGCCACCGAGCAACTGGGCGTGGTGCCTGACCTGACCACCTTCGCCAAGTCGGTCGGCGGTGGTTTCCCGATCTCCGGCGTGTGCGGCAAGGCCGAGATCATGGACGTCATCGCGCCGGGTGGCCTGGGCGGCACCTATGCCGGTAGCCCGATTGCCTGCGCCGCGGCCCTGGCCGTGCTGAAAGTATTCGATGAAGAGAAACTGCTGGAACGTTCTCAGGTGCTCGGTGAGCGCTTGAAGACCGGCCTGCGCGCCATCCAGGCCAAGCACAAGGTGATTGGTGATGTGCGCGGTCTGGGCTCGATGATTGCCATCGAACTGTTCGAGGGCGGCGATGTGCACAAGCCGGCCGCCGAACTGGTGGGCAAGATCGTTGCTCGCGCTCGCGAGAAGGGCTTGATCCTGCTGTCGTGCGGCACCTACTACAACGTCATCCGCTTCCTGATGCCGCTGACTATTCCTGATGCACAGCTGGACAAAGGCCTGGCCATTGTCGCTGAGTGCTTCGACGAACTCGCTTAAGGCTCACCAGTCAGGCGATTTATTGACCCGCTTCGGCGGGTCTTTTTTTGCGTTTTTTTTGACCTTGGCGCGGCGCATTCAAAGCTGCGTATTGCGGTCAAGCTCAACGGCTGAGTGGTGGGCTGCTCAGGGCCAGCGTCAGTTGCGCGCTGTCGTGGTCGGCGAGGGTTTCCAGCGGCTTGGGGTGGTCGATAAAGTAGCCCTGGGCGTAGTCGATGCCCAGGCCGCGCAGGCAGTCGAGGGTGGCTTGGTTTTCAACAAACTCGGCCACGGTTTTCAGCCCGAGCTGCTGGGCGATTTGCTGCATGGAGCTGACCATCGCTTGGTTGATCGGGTCGCTCTCCAAGCCATGGATAAAGGTGCCATCGATTTTCAGCAAGTCCAATGGCAGATGGCGCAGGTAGGCATAGGAGGCAAAGCCGCTGCCAAAATCGTCGAGGGCGACCTTGATGCCTTGCTCGCGCAGCTTGGTGATCCAGTCGGAGGACACCCCCAGCTCGCCCAGGGCGACCATTTCCGTGACCTCGATACACAGTTTGTGGGCCGGTAACTGATGGCTGGCCAAGAGTTCCTTGAGCAGTTGGTGCACCTCGCCGTCCAGCAGCGAACTGCCGCTGAGGTTGAGATTGACCTGGCTGAGCTGGCGCAAGTGATGGGGGTTTTGCTCCATCCAGTCGAATAACTGCCGAATCACCCAGCGATCAATCACCCCTAGCAAGCCATAGCGCTCGGCCGCGCCGAGGAACTGCCCGGGGGCAATCCACTCACCTGACTGTGGGTCGTGGTAACGCAGCAGTACTTCATAGTGCCAGCCGGTTTCGGGCTGCTGCAGCGGCATCACCGGCTGGAAAAACAGCTCGAAGTGCTGATGTTCGATGGCCGCGCGCAGGCGGGTAATCCACTGCAGTTGGCGTTGATGCTCAAGCAGCACGCCGTCGGCCGGATTGAATTGATGGACTCGATTGCGGCCTTGATTCTTGGCCCGCTGGCAGGCGCTGTCGGCCCAGTTCAGGGCGGTTTCCCAATCGTTAACCGCAGTGCTCAGCTCCAGCAGACCAATGCTGACAAACAGCCGAAACGGCCGGCCTTGCCAGCTGAAGACAAACTGCTCGACGCAGGCGCGCAAAGCTTCGGCCTGGGCCATGGCCGCGGCGCCGTCTTGTTGCTCGAGTAATACGACAAATTCATCGCCGCCAATGCGCGCCAGCTTGGCCTGGGCCGGCAGCTGGTGTTGCAACTTGGTGGCCAGCTGGCGCAACAGTTGGTCGCCGGCCGAATGCCCGCACAGGTCGTTGACCTGCTTGAACTGATCGAGGTCGAGGTACAGCAGGTGACTGAAATACTGCGCCTGCGGATCGTTCAGGGCGGCTTGCAGCAAACGCTCCATTTCCCGGCGGTTGAACAAACCGGTGAGCGAGTCGTGGGCGGCGAGGTTTTGCAGGTGCAGCTCAAGAGCATGACGTTCGCTGAGATCGACCACTATGCCTTCAATGCCCTCCTGGGCCGGCAACAGGTACAGCGACAGGTAGACCCAGCGGGCATTGCCGCGATGATCGCGGACCTGGCATTCGCCACTGACCGTCGGTTGCTCAGGGCTTAATTGCTCCAGCAGGTGGGTCCAGTCGGAGGTCTTCAGCAGGCTCTGAATCGCCTGGCCGCGCAGGTTTTGCGTCTGTTGCGGCAACTGTCCCAGCAGGCGCAGGAAGCCGGGGTTGGCTTCCAGAATAGTGCCGTCGCGCTGGCAGCGGACTATGCCTTCGGCGGCGTTATTGAACAGCGCCTGGTAGCGCTCGAGGTTATCTATGGCCTGCTGCTGGCTGGCGAACAAGTCGACGCGCACCTGCTCCAGTTGCTTGGCGCTGAGGATGCCAAACAGAAAAAAACTGATCGCCGGCAAATAGAAACTGACCTGGCTGAGCACTGGCAGGCTGGGCAGCAGGCCCATCCGGCTCAGGGGCAGGGTGATCATCACCAGAAACGCGGCCGACCAGAGCATCAGCAAGGGCTTGGCCAGCGGCCGCTTGAGCTTGACGCCATACAGGCAGAGGCCGATCTGGTACAGGCCATTGAGCAGGAACAGGCTGTTGATCAATTGCTGCTGGCGAAAGTCGTTCAGGCCCAACACGGCCGGGGTGGCGCACACCACTATCAGGGCAAAAAAACCATTGCGCAGCAGGCGCAAGCGCCGGCCCCGCAGGGCCAGGATGCTGCAGATAAACAGGGTGCTGGCAATCAGCGTGGCGGAGCCGGCCAGGTTCAGCAGTATGGTCTGCAGGCTCGGTTGCAGCGGCCAGAGCAGATTGATCGGGCCGAGCAGGGCGCTGTAATAGAGCGTCGCGCTGAACAGGGTGGCGCAATAAAAGCCCAGCTGGGGCTCGCGCAAGGTGCTGTATTTGGCCAGATGAAACAGCGCCATGATCAGCAGCGCGCCGCACAGCAGGCCGCTTTTCAGCCAGCTGGTGCTCAGCAACTGCTTGCTGCTGGCGCTGGCCACCAAGGACATGGGCAGGCTCAAGGCGGCGCTGCTTTTTATCCGCAAGAGGATCTCGTGGTGGCCGGCGTCCAGCGCCGGCAGCGGCAACAGGAAGTTCGCATAGGGTTCGCGGCGGGCGCTGAACGGCAGCAGGTCACCGGCGTGTCCGGCGGGCACGGGTTGACCGTTAACCACCCGCCACAGCTGGATGTCGTCGGTGAACGGATTGTCGATGATCAGTGACAGCGGGTCGGCCGTATGGGTGTTGAGTGCAAAGCCGATCCACCAGGCGCTGCCGGAATAGCCCAGGCGCAGATTTCCGTCACGGAGCTGACCATGCCGCTGCAATTGCTCCAGCGCCTGGCTGGGGCTAAGGCTGGCGTGCGGGTCTTCGAGCAGTTGAATGTGCTGCAGCGCCAGCGGTTGCTGGAGCATTTCCAAGTTAGCGCTAAACGTAGGCAAGGCCGCCACGCTCTGGCCGGCCAGCAGGCACAGACAGATCAGCAGCAAGCAGGATGGCGTGCGCAGAAGTCGCAGCATTAACAGCACCTGTGGACAGAAAGTGGCGGCGCCAGAGCCTCTAGTGAGCTCTGTGCGGTTTCCCGTGGCGCGTGCTGAATTCTAGTCGAGGCTGGCGGTGCTGCTGGGGTTGTCCGCACATTCTGGCTAATGAGTGGCGCAAATAACGACAAGCCGCCAGTGCAAGGGCTGCGCGGGCGGCTGTGGTTGGCTGGGCGAGCCGTCTGGGTCAGGCGGTTTGGGCTGGCGCGGTTGCCGCCTGGCTGCGGCGGGTCCAGCGATTGGCGCGGGCGAAGGTGCCGAAATCGTTAAAACGCACGCCCGCTTCGCGCAGCAATTGATGGCCCAGGGGCACCGTTAGCTGGCGGATGTAGAAGGGTTCCTTGACCAGGAAATGGTGGATCGCATGGCTGCTGCCGAAGTTAAAGCAGAACGCCTGCAGCGGCCACAGCCACCAGGGATTGAGCACCTGGCATTGCTGCAGCACGTTGCCGGCTTCGAGATCGCCGTAGTAGTGCATGTTCGAGCTGACAAAGTGCAGGCAAAAGGTGCGCAGCACGTTGGGGCCGACCAGCACCACCACGGCGATATTGACGATGTTCATCAGTGCCAGGCTGTTGGCCGACCAGTCGATTGGTGCGCCCAGCAGGCTGGCGATGCCATTGGCTGCATGGAAGCCGAGAAACACATACCAGCTGCCCCAGTTCAGCAGACCCAGCGGTGCATAGACCTTGAGCGTACGGCTGACGATCAGCTTGCGGTGCTGTGGATTTTTGGCGCGCAGAAAGCGGATAAACGACGACATCATGTTGTCGCCAACCATCAGCAGGCGGGCGATGCCCCAGGGTTCGCCATTGGTGATGGCGCGCTCTTCCATGTCGGTCTCGGTGCCTGAGACCTTGTGGTGATTGAGGTGCAGGTGGCGGCGCACCCAGGGGTTGATGGTGCTCGGTCGGGCCAGCCAGACCAGGCCCAGCATCAGGTTGTGCGGGATGCGCTGCTTGCGAAAATACATCGAGTGGATCAGGTCGTGCTCCAGCTCATGGGTCAGCGAGGCAAAGAAGGCATTCAGCAGCAGGCAGGCCCACCAAGCCAACTGGCCGTTGATATAGAGCGCGGCACTGGCCAACATGCCGGCCAGGGCGAACGCCAGGATGCCGGCACCGAGGGCGTCCTGATGGTTCAGGAGGGGAAAGCGCTGACGCAGTTCGGTGCCATGGGCCATTAGCACTTCGCGGATATGGGCGGCCTGTTGTTGCGGATTTAACTGCACGGGGCTTGCGGGAGAGTGGGACATGCTTACATCCTCTAATCAATGTGCCGCCAGTGTGCGTCGATCCGCCGCACTGAGCCTGACCCTAAACGCCAACCTGTTGACCGGATGCGCCAATCTGCATGACTGCTCAAGCCTCTACCCTCGCCAGCTGGACCCGCGCCCTGCGCAAGCAGCTCGACAGCCTGGGCCTCGACAGCCTGGCGTTGTGCCGCGAGGCCGGGCTCGACCCGCAGTGGATGGACAATCCCCAGGCGCGCTATCCG
>MHZN01000173.1 GCA_001830395.1 Pseudomonadales bacterium RIFCSPLOWO2_12_59_9
CCCTGGTTGCCGCTGCCGCAACTGGAGGTGCGGGTCTATCACGATGCGCGGATGGCCGAGGTGATAGGTGCGGCCAAGGCCCGACGCTTTCGCAGCAGCTACCCTTATCCAAATGCGGCCATGCACCAGCCCGACGAGAAAACCCAACTCAATCAGTTTCTCGGCGAATGGCTGGGTCATTGCCTGGCCTGTGGCCATGAGTTGCAGCCGGTCATTTGACCGCACGGATTGCGTCTTAGCGCTAGGCTGAGTAATTGAATGGCAGTTAAATCCGCCAAAGGGCTTGCTCAGTGCGTGCGCGGCGGGGTTTCTGTGATAGCAGTACAACTTTGTGGGTTTACCCTGGCCGGCTTGAGCCGCCATAATTCAGTTGACCCCGCCCAAGGAGACGGCCTTGCCGTGCGCCCCTACTGTTTCTGCTGATGTTGTTACCGATAGCGCGACCGATAACTCGGCTGATCGCTCGGTACTGCTGGTGCAGTTGTCCGACAGCCATTTGTTTGCGCACGCAGGCGATAAGCTGCTGGGCATGAATACCCACGACAGTTTGCAGCGGGTCATCGAGCGGGTTCTCGACGAACAACCGAAGATTGATCTGCTGCTGGCCAGCGGCGACCTGTCGCAGGATGGCTCGCTGGCGTCTTATCAGCGTTTTCGCCAGCTGACGGCGCAAATCCCGGCGCCGGCACGCTGGTTCCCCGGTAATCACGATGACGTGACCGCCATGCAGGCCGCCTGTGCCGGCAGCGAGTTGTTACAGTCGATTATTGATCTGGGCAACTGGCGCATCGTGCTGCTGGATACCTCGATTGTCGGCGCGGTGCCGGGCTTCTTGGCCGCCGATCAGCTGGAGTTGCTGGCGCGTGCGCTGCGCGAGGCGGGGTCACGGCATGTGCTGATTGCCTTGCATCATCATCCGGTATCTATAGGTTGCCGCTGGATGGAGCCGATCGGTCTGCGCAACGCGGATGAGTTATTCGCCGTGCTGGACGCCTACCCCCAGGTACGTGCCGTGCTCTGGGGGCATATCCATCAGGAGTTCGATCAGCTGCGCAACGGCGTGCGGTTACTGGCTTCGCCCTCTACCTGCGTGCAGTTTGCGCCGGGCAGCGAGGAGTTTCAGGTCGATCAGGAGGCGCCGGGCTATCGTTGGTTGCGTTTGCATGCCGATGGCCAGCTGGAAACCGGCGTGTCGCGGGTCACCGGCATCCCCTTCGAGGTCGATTACAGCGTCAAAGGCTATTAAGAGCGTCGGCCTTGCCGCGCCTAGTCCGCACCTTGTAGCCTGCCGCTCATGACCAGCATCCTCTATATCCACGGGCTGAACAGCTCGCCAGCCTCACTCAAGGCGCTCATGTTGCAGGCGGCTATGCAGCGCATGGGCCTGGCCGCGCAGTTTCAGGTACCCGACCTGCATCATCATCCGCAACAGGCCATGGCTCAGTTGGAAGCCGCAGTGGCGCAGCTGGGCCGGCCGTTGCTGGTCGGCAGCTCGCTGGGCGGCTACTATGCGACCCACTTGGCCGAGCGGCATGGCCTTAAGGCGCTGTTGATTAACCCGGCAGTGCGCCCACAGCTATTGTTTGAGGCGCATCTAGGCCCACAGCAAAACTACTACACGGGCGAATGCTGGCAGCTAACCCTTGCGCATGTGGCGGCCTTGATCCGCCTGGATGTGCCGGCGCCGCACGATCCGGCGCGCTATCAGGTGTGGCTGCAAACCGGCGATGAAACCCTCGATTACCGCGCCGCCGAGCGCTATTACCGAGCTTGCAGCTTGCGTATCCAGCCTGGCGGCGAGCATGGTTTTGCAGGCTTTGCCGACTGCTTGCCGGCACTTTTTGCCTTTGCCGGGATTGCTCCAGCGCTGTGGCGCGAGCTTGATTTCACCGACCTTTGACTGATTTTTGAGAGTAGTGAGTTCCCATGGCCACTTATAACGCCGACGCCATTGAAGTTCTCTCCGGCCTTGATCCGGTGCGCAAGCGCCCGGGCATGTACACCGACACCAGCCGGCCCAATCACCTGGCCCAGGAAGTTATCGACAACAGCGTCGACGAAGCGCTGGCCGGTCATGCCAAATCCCTGCAGGTGATTTTGCACGAGGACAACTCCCTGGAAGTCTGCGACGACGGCCGTGGCATGCCGGTCGACATTCACCCGGAAGAGGGCGTCTCCGGGGTCGAGTTGATCCTTACCAAGCTGCACGCCGGCGGCAAGTTCTCCAACAAAAACTACCAGTTTTCCGGCGGCCTGCACGGCGTCGGTATCTCGGTGGTTAACGCCCTGTCGACCCGCGTGGACGTGCGGGTTAAGCGCGATGGCAACGAATACCTGATGAGCTTTGCCGACGGTTACAAGGCCAGCGAGTTGGCCGTGGTCGGTTCGGTCGGCAAGCGCAACACCGGCACCAGTGTGCATTTTTGGCCAGATGTTAAGTACTTCGATGCGCCCAAGTTCTCCATCAGCCGCCTCAAACATGTGCTCAAGGCCAAGGCCGTGTTGTGCCCCGGCCTGACAGTCAGTTTTACTGACAAAACGAGTGGTGAGCAGCTCGAATGGTTCTATGAAGACGGCCTGCGCTCCTATCTGGTGGATGCGGTCACCGAAGTCGAGCGGCTGCCGGATGAACCCTTTTGCGGGGCTTTTGCCGGTAATAAAGAGGCGGTCGATTGGGCGCTGCTGTGGCTGCCGGAAGGCGGCGAGAGCGTACAAGAAAGCTACGTCAACCTGATCCCCACCGCCCAGGGCGGCACCCATGTGAATGGTCTGCGCCAAGGGCTGCTGGATGCCATGCGCGAGTTCTGCGAGTTCCGCAGCCTGCTGCCGCGCGGAGTCAAGCTGGCGCCGGAAGACGTGTGGGAACGGATCGCCTTCGTCTTGTCGATGAAGATGCAGGAGCCGCAATTCTCCGGCCAGACCAAGGAGCGCCTGTCGTCCCGGGAGGCTTCGGCCTTCGTCTCCGGGGTGGTCAAAGACGCCTTCAGCCTGTGGCTGAACGTCAACCCTGAACTGGGTTTGCAGCTGGCCGAACTGGCCATCAATAATGCCGGCCGCCGGCTCAAGGCCGGTAAAAAAGTCGAGCGCAAACGCATCACCCAGGGCCCGGCGCTGCCGGGCAAATTGGCCGACTGCGCAGGTCAAGACCCGATGCGCTCCGAGTTGTTTCTGGTCGAAGGGGATTCTGCCGGTGGCTCGGCCAAGCAGGCGCGGGATAAAGAGTTTCAGGCGATCCTGCCGTTGCGCGGCAAAATTCTGAATACCTGGGAAGTCGACGGCGGCGAAGTGCTGGCCAGCCAGGAAGTGCACAACATCGCCGTGGCCATTGGCGTCGATCCGGGAGCTGCGGACCTCACGCAACTGCGCTACGGCAAGATCTGCATCCTCGCCGACGCCGACTCCGATGGTCTGCATATCGCGACCTTGCTGTGCGCCTTGTTCGTGCGCCACTTCCGACCGCTGGTGGATGCCGGTCACGTCTATGTGGCCATGCCGCCGTTGTACCGCATCGACCTGGGCAAAGAGATTTACTACGCGCTGGATGAGGGCGAGCGCGATGGCATTCTCGATCGCCTGGTGGCCGAGAAGAAACGCGGCAAGCCACAAGTCACCCGCTTCAAAGGTCTGGGTGAAATGAACCCGCCGCAGCTGCGCGAAACCACCATGGACCCCAACACTCGGCGCCTGGTGCAGTTGACCCTGGAAGACTACGCCGCTACCGAAGAAATCATGGACATGCTGCTGAACAAAAAACGCGCCGGTGACCGCAAGAGCTGGCTCGAGTCCAAGGGCAATCTGGCCGAGACGCTGCTGTGAAAGCAGGCGCTAGCCTGGGCTTATTGCTGGGCTGGTTGCTGCTTGTCGCAACCGTCAGCAGCGCCGAACATCCGTCGAGCCCGCTAACTGAGCTGACCCTGGTCGCCGAGCAAGCGGTGGACGGCATGCCCTCGGGCAATCTGTCGGGCCTGGCCTGGTGTGGCGGCGCGCTCTGGGCGTTGTCGGACCGCGATGATGATCGGCTCTATCGACTCAGCAGCGTGCAAGGCGTCTGGCAAGCCCGGGCCGAAGTCTTTGTCGCGCCCCCCGTGCCGGCCAGTGGTTTGTCCTGGGGCCAGCGGGTGCGTAATGATGTCAGCGGTCTTTTGCGTGGCGGTGATTTAGATTTTGAAGGTCTCAGTTGCGACGCTGCCGGCAATCGTTACCTGGTTAGCGAAGCCCAGGTGGCGGTGCTGCAAATTACCCCGCAAGGCCCGGCGAGTTGGCTGAACTTGCCGCCAAGTTTACTGCGCCAGGCCCGCGCCAGCGGCATGCTGTGGCAGTTCAATGGGTTGTTTGAGGGTGTGGCGATAGATCCCGCGGGTCAGCGTTTATGGCTGGCGGCCGAGCGGCAGAATCGCGGCTTGCTGGCACTCTATCAAGAATCCAGCCGCTGGGGCTGCCAGGGCAGTTGCGTGCTGCTTAGCGAGGCGGGCGAGCTTGCCGCGCCGGCCTCAATCGGTGGGGAAATGCAGCCGAATGATTTCGCCGACCTGGCCTTCTTCAATGAAAAACTCTTCACCCTGGAGCGCCTGGCTCATCAAATCTGTCGGCGCAATCCGCAGGATGGCAGCGTCGAGCGTTGCTGGTCGTTCGCCGCCGAGGCGCTGACTGAGGCGCGTCGTTATGACCAGCCCTATGGGCTCGCCGAAGCGTTGTGGATCGATGCCGACGGTGCCTGGCTTGGCCTCGACAATGGCGCCAGCTCAAGCAGCGGCGGCCAGGCTCGGGGTGATGGCGAAGCGCGGCCAATTGTCTGGCGCTTTGCCGCGCCGGCCGGCGGCTGGGATGCGGCGTCATGAGTCAGAACACTCCGGGCCGCGGTGTCGGCAAGGTCATGCTGATCGTCGCCTGGGCGCTGGGGCTGTTTCTGGCCACGCGCTACTTTGGCCAATGGCAAGACGCTCAGCGCAATCCCAATCAAGCAATCAGCTCGCATCAGGGCGCCGGCTTTATCGAAGTGCAGTTGGCCAGTAATGGTCAGGGGCACTTTCTCGCCAGCGGTCAGATCAATGGCCAGGCGGTGGCGTTTCTACTGGATACCGGCGCCACCGACGTGGCTGTGCCGGGCGACTTGGCCGAGCGCCTGGGTCTCAAGCGCGGTGCGCCAGTCAGTCTGCACACCGCCAATGGCACCAGCACCGGTTATCGCACCCAGCTTGACCGTTTGCAGCTGGGCGATATCGTCCTGCGCGACGTGCGGGCGCTGGTCGCCCCAGGCATGACGGGCGATGAAGTGCTGCTCGGCATGAGCGCCTTGAAACAACTCGAATTTTCCCAGCGCGACGGCACCTTGCTGTTGCGCCAGACCACGACCCCATGAGGCCCGCATGAGCGACTCTATAAACACGAGCCTGGACCTGAGCCTGGATGGCGTAGAGCGCCGCTCCCTGGCCGATTTCACCGAGCAGGCTTACCTCAATTACTCCATGTACGTGATCATGGACCGTGCCTTGCCGCATATCGGCGACGGCCTCAAGCCCGTGCAGCGCCGCATCATCTACGCCATGAGCGAGCTGGGCCTGGACTTTGATTCCAAGCACAAAAAATCCGCACGTACCGTCGGTGACGTGCTCGGTAAGTTCCACCCTCATGGCGACTCGGCCTGCTACGAAGCCATGGTGCTGATGGCCCAGCCGTTCAGCTACCGCTACACCCTGGTCGATGGCCAGGGCAACTGGGGTGCGCCGGATGATCCGAAATCCTTCGCCGCCATGCGTTACACCGAGGCGCGGCTGTCGCGTTACGCCGAAACCCTGCTGAGCGAGTTGGGCCAAGGTACCGCCGACTGGGTGCCGAATTTTGACGGCACCCTCGATGAGCCCGCCGTACTACCGGCACGACTGCCCAACCTGTTGCTCAACGGCACCACCGGTATTGCGGTGGGTATGGCTACCGACGTGCCACCGCATAACCTGCGTGAGGTGGCGACTGCCTGCGTGCGTTTGCTCGACGAGCCGAACGCCACGGTCGAGCAGCTCTGCGAGCACGTACTGGGCCCTGATTATCCGACCGAAGCGGAGATCATCACCCCGCGTGCCGACCTGCTGAAAATTTACGAGACCGGCAAGGGCTCGGTGCGCATGCGCGCCGTGTACCGCATCGAAGACGGCGACATAGTCGTCACAGCGCTGCCCCATCAGGTCTCCGGCGCCAAGGTGCTGGAACAAATCGCCGGGCAGATGCAGGCGAAGAAACTGCCGATGGTCGCCGATTTGCGCGACGAGTCGGACCACGAGCACCCGTGCCGCATCGTCATCATTCCGCGCTCCAATCGCATCGATCTGGACGAGCTGATGCAGCACCTGTTCGCCACCACCGAGCTGGAAAGCTCGTATCGGGTCAACATCAACATCATCGGTCTGGACGGCAAGCCACAGGTGAAGAACCTGCGCACCCTGCTCGGTGAATGGCTGACCTTCCGTATCGGCACAGTGCGCCGGCGCTTGCAGTACCGTCTGGACAAAGTCGAGCATCGTCTGCACTTGCTGGAAGGTCGCTTGATTGCCTTCCTCAATCTGGATGAAGTGATTCACATCATCCGCACCGAGGATCAGCCGAAAGCGGTGCTGATGGCGCGCTTCGGTCTGACCGATGTGCAAGCCGAATACATTCTGGAAACCCGCCTGCGCCAATTGGCCCGGCTGGAAGAGATGCAAATCCGTGGCGAGCAAGAAGAGCTGGCTAAGGAACAAGCCAAGTTGCAAAGCTTGCTCGGCAGCGAAACTAAGTTGCGCAAACTGGTGCGCACTGAGTTGCTCGCCGACGCCGAAACCTACGGCGACAACCGCCGTTCGCCGATCGTGTCGCGCAGCGAAGCTAAAGCCTTGTCGGAAACCGAGCTGATGCCGACCGAGTTGGTCACAGTGGTGCTCTCGGAAAAAGGCTGGGTGCGTTGTGGCAAGGGCCATGACATCGATGCCACCGGCCTGTCGTACAAGGCCGGCGACGGCTACAAAATCGGCGCGCCGGGCCGCTCCAATCAGTTTGCGGTGTTTATCGACAGCACCGGGCGCAGCTACTCGCTGGCCGCCCATTCGCTGCCCTCGGCCCGTGGCCAGGGCGAGCCGCTCACTGGCCGTCTGACGCCGCCGCCGGGCGCCACCTTCGAGTGCGTGCTGCTGCCGGAAGACGACGCCCTCTATGTGATCGCCTCGGATGCCGGTTATGGATTCGTGGTTAAAGGCGAAGACCTGCAAGCCAAAAACAAGGCCGGTAAGGCCCTGCTGACCCTGCCCAACGGTGCCAAGGTGCTGTCGCCACGGCCGCTGGCCAACCGCGAGCAAGACTGGCTGGCCGCCGTCACCACCGAAGGCCGGCTACTGGTCTTCCCGACTCGCGACCTGCAGCAACTGGGCAAGGGCAAGGGCAACAAGATCATTGGTATTCCCGGTGAGCGCGTGGCCAGCCGTGAAGAGTACTTGACCGATCTGGCCGTATTGCCGGCCGGCAGCACCCTGGTGCTGATCGCCGGCAAACGCACCCTGTCGCTGAAAGCCGACGACCTGGAACACTACAAAGGCGAACGCGGCCGGCGCGGTAACAAGTTGCCGCGCGGTTTCCAGCGAGTCGACAGTTTGCTGGTGGAAGGCCCGGCGTTGGTTTGATCTGCTTGCGCTAAACAATAAAGCCGCCTGATTGGGCGGCTTTATTGTTTTGGCGACTATCAGGGTTACTGCCGGTCCGTGTCGAGGCGGATGATGGTGTTGAGTTGTAGGTCATATTGCTTGAATGCTTGTTGTATCGACTCGGACAGAGTGTTGTCATCCCAAGGCTTGGTTAGATATTTATAAATAGCCCCTTGGTTAATCGCCTCGGTAACACTTTTAAGGTCGGTGAATCCAGATAAAACCATGCGGATGGTATTGGGATAAATATCTTTGACCTTCTTCAGGAACTCGGTGCCGGTCATGCCGGGCATGCGCTGATCAGAAATGATGACATGCACATTGTTAAGTGCCAGTAACTCAAAAGCTTCTTGGGCGCTGGTACAGGTCAAAATGTTGTAATTTTCTTTGCGCAGGGTGCGGCGCAGGGCGCGCAAAATGTTTTCTTCATCATCCACCAGCAAGAGTGTACGGGCCGTTTCTTTGGAGTTTTCCGGCAGTGTAACGCCCGTGCGATTGTTGCGTAAAAATGCGATTAAATCGGTGCTGTTCAAGGGTTTTGAGAAGAAATAGCCTTGGAAATATTCGCATTTGTTATTCAAGAGGAAGGTGTATTGCGCGAGATTTTCCACGCCTTCAGCAATAACACTCATGGATAAGTGATGCGCCATGGAGATGATCGACTTGGTCAGGGCCGCATCGTGCGGGTTGCGGATAACTTCGTTGATAAAGGATTTGTCTATTTTAACTTTATTGAGTGGTAACAGTTTTAAGTAGTTGAGGCTGGAGAATCCAGTGCCAAAGTCGTCAATCGCCATGCGCACGCCATAGCTATGCAGGTCTTTGAGTATTTTTAGAATTCGGTCCATGTCTTGCAAAAGAATACTTTCGGTGATTTCCAGTTCGAGATATTTTGCCGGCAGTCCGGTTTTCTCTAAGGTGGCAATAACAACTTGATCAAACGGCTGGCGTTGCATTTGAATCGGCGAGACGTTTATGGACATAGGGCAGTCGCACAGTTTGGCATCGATAAGTTCGCGGGCAAACATGCAGGCGTGCTCCAGTACCCATTGACCAATCGGCACTATTTGCCCATTGGCCTCGGCCAATGGAATAAATTCGACCGGTGAGATCATGCCGCGCACGGGGTGGTTCCAACGCAGCAAGGCCTCAATCCCGGACACTCGGCCGGTACGCCCGTCAATTTGCGGTTGGTAGTGGATTATTAATTGCTCGTGCTGTAGTGCAACTCTTAAATCATTGCGCAGACGCATGTTGTCAGTTGCCGCCACATCAAGGTCTGAGGTGTAGATGCTGTAGGTATTACGGCCATTTTGCTTGGCGCGATACATGGCCATGTCGGCTTGCTGTAACAGAATTTGCGAACTCTCGATATCCGGTGTGTAAAGGCTAATGCCCACGCTGCAGGTTATATGCAGTTCCAGGTCGTTAATGTGAAAGGCTTGGTCGATGCAGTCGATAATTCGCTCGACGATAGTCACTACCTGCAGTTCGCTGTGGATCTCGGAAAGTAGCAGTATGTATTCGTCACCACCTAAGCGCGCCAACGTGTCAGAGTTACGTGACTGGCAACGCAAGCGTTCGGAAACTTCTTTTAATACTTCGTCGCCAATCGCATGACCAAAAGTGTCATTGATGGGTTTGAAGTCATCCAGATCAATAAAGACCACCGCCATCAGTTGATTGTAACGTTTGGCCGTGGCGTAACTGTGTTCAAGGCGATCTTCCAGCAAGGCCCGGTTAGGCAGTGCGGTGAGGCGATCATGGGTGGCGTAAAAAGACAGGTCGGTAATGTATTGGCGCTGCTCGGTTACATCAGTTTGTACGCCGACATAATGGCTGAGCGTGTGCTCTTCGTCGTAAACCGGTTCAATTTTCAAATCATTCCAGAATAAGCTGCCGTCTTTGCGCGCGTTTTGAATCACGACCTTGGCGCTCTCACCGTGGAGGATGGCGTTCCGCAGTATTTCACGCTCTTTGGTTTGCGCAACCGCGCGGCTAAGAAAACGGCAGTTACGACCAAGCACTTCATGCGCACTGTAGCCGGTGATGCGCTCAAAGGCGGAGTTGACATAAACAATAGGTTGGTGGGACTGCCTGGCGTCAGAGATGACTATGCCATTGGAGCACGCATCAAGGGCCCGTAATCTAAGCAGTGAGTCGTGTTGCGCTTCGCGGAATTTAGAAAAATCCCGGGCGACAGTAAAAGAGCCAAATTGTCGGCCATTAATCTCGATGGGGAAGTGACAAATATTAAGGCTGAGTTTTTGCTTGTTACTGTCAAAGCAGGGGATTTCGAAGTTGTTGATTTTAACGTTGGGCAGGTTGCTTGAGTTGTTATTGCTGTTGGCCGGGGCGAGTAACAAACTGCCAATGGTAAAACCGGTCAGGCGCACGTGAGGGTATTTGAATAAGCTGACGGCCGAGGCGTTGGCGTCAAGTATTTTTCCGGTGTTGTCGCTGAGTAAAATAATATCGGGGCTTTCGTTGAATAGTGATTTGTACAGTTGCTCATTGGTGGCGGCACTGGATTTAAGTTGTTCGCCTTCGGCGAGACTGTCCAGTAATTCTTGTTGTTTTGTTTGTAGTTGCTGGGCGTGGATTTTTTCTTGCTGATACAGCGCGGCGCCCAGTCGGGCAAAAGCGGCCATGATGATACTGCTGATTAACAGCAGTATGGAGATTGCAGGTATTTTGCCTGGGCCTGTTGCGCTGGCGCTGATGGTTAATGCCGAGCCGTCGTCCAGTTGAACAGTCTCGGTGGCCAGTGCTGTGTTGTACGGGGCTTGCGCGTGCGCTGCTTTGCTGGTAGTTATGCTTACTTTAATGTCATCGGAGTTGGTATTTTTTAAGGTGTTTTCCCATGCGTCAAGTTGATAGATGGCGACAATGTATTGCTTGAGTTCGTTGAGGTGAAGAATCACTGCGATTGTTCTGCCGGTGTTGTTTGAAGCACTCACTATGTATCTGGCGGTGGCGGTGGCGGTGGCGGTGGCGGTGCTGGTTAGGTTGTCCGGTATTTTTGCTGCGTTAAATGCGGCTGCGACGGCGATTGCAGATTGTGGGAGTACCTTGTTGTTTGCGTTGAAGCTACTGATTACGCTGCCTTGCTCGTTGAGTATATAAATTGATTTGAGTTCGGGGACGATGGCAAAAAAGCTCTTGAGGTGTTTGGCTTGATTTTCTGTGGTTTGCATGTTCTTTTCAGACCATAAGGCGGAGATGCCGAGGACCTGTAGTTTTCTTGTTCCAATGAGGGTTTGTATTTCTTGCCGAACAGCATTGGCCTGGCTCTTCGCGTGTTGACGTGCGTCATTGCTGCTGATGGCGAGCAAAGCATAGACAAAGAGCGGGCCGAACAGGCTCAAGGCGTCAATTGCGCTTGGGCTTAATTTGATATGTTCGTACTTGCTGGTGATGGTTTGCAGCATCGAGATGATGCCGGCAAAAATAAACAGGCCAGCAAATCGGGGTTTGCCTTCGCTGACCTTTAAAACTTCGGATGACAATATGTGGCTGTCAATAAGTTGGGTGGCAAGGAAATAGCTGCCTGTGGCGATTAACGCGGCTGAGGCATATAGTTTTATTTTTTGAATATTGCTTTGCTGGCTTAGGCCAACAAAGCTCAGGATTAATAAGATGATCACGGCTATATCGAGAAAGCCGAAGTCTTGCCGGTTTACTCCGTGAGTGATAATTAGAAGCACTACTGCAATGGGCAGCATGCTTAGGCGCTGCTTCATCCGCAGGCAGGCGGCGGCAAGCAAGGCCGTGCCGAAGCCGATTTGCAACGATATGGCGGGGGTATAATTTTTGTTGCTAAATGCGATGATGTAATCAATCAGTGAGAGTGCAAAGATACTGAGGCAGGCGATGGCTGTGCTTCTGAGAAGTACTTGCGAGTATTTTAAATTTGCATACGTGAGCTGTTTCATTTGCTGGCCTGCGCATTTTTACAGCTGGCGAATTTTTATACTTGCTTTATGGGTAGCCATATTTTGAATTTTGTTCCGCTACCGGGGGTGCTTTCCACCTCAAGCAGGCCATTATGTTTTTCGATGATGGTTTGTGATAGTGACAGCCCCAGGCCGGTCCCCTTGCCGATGGGTTTGGTGGTGTAAAAAGGCTCAAAGATCCGGCTTATAATATGCTCGGGTATACCTTCACCATTGTCCTCTATTTCAATCCAGGCTTTATGGTCTTGGGTGCCGGTGCGGATGTTGATTGTGCCGAATTCCTCAATGGCATGCGCGGCATTTACAGTTATATTCATAATGACTTGGTTTATTTGCGAGGCAATGCAATCAACCAGTGGCAGCTCACCCAGTTCGCGGATTATTTCAGCTTTGTATTTTATTTCGTTCTGCGCAACGCTCAGGGTGGTTTCTATGCATTTATGTAAGTCTGCTGGGGCAAAGGTTTCTTCATCGATATGGGAGAAATCCTTTAATGAAACGATGATTTTTTTTACGCGCTGCAAACCCTCCTCGGACTCTTCAAGTAGTTCGGTGAGATCGGTTTTTATGTAATCGTACTCGAGTTCGGTCATGCTGTTTTGTAACGCTTCGCTTTGGCATTCAATGGCGGCGATGTCGATTATTTTAAATAGCGAGGTTATATAGTTGCTCAGGGTTTTTATGTTGGAAAATACAAAGCCAAGTGGATTGTTTATTTCGTGGGCGACACCGGCGGCCAGCTGGCCGATGCCGGCCATTTTCTCGGATTGTAAAACTTGGCGGTTTGAGTGCTGCAGGCGCATATTCAGTTGCTGATTAAGTTCGAGCATTTGACTTAGTGCGAGGGCGAGCGTTGTGTTCAATGGCGCCGCATGCGCTAAATGATTGTCTGGTGTTGGATGTGGGGTTTCTTTGTCGAGGCTGGCGACAATGATGTTTTGCGCGCTGCCAGTCGGAATGCTATGCAGTTCAAGATGATAGGGGGCGCGGCTTTGGAGGACGGACTGGGTGTAACTGCTGTGGTCGTTTTGTGCGCAGGTAAGGCTCGATTGAGCCAAGGTTAGATTAAGCGTTGGAATTAATTCACTGATATTTTTTTGGCTCGCCTGTTCCGTGCTGGTGTGCAGGATGTCGGCCGCCGTCGGGTTTATGTAACGAACGTTTAACTGCGAATCCAGTAATAAAAGCCCCCGGCTCTGCTGGGCTTCAGGCGCATCCATTGCGTTATTTTCGCGGCTGTCATTCATGGCGTTAACCTTGGGCGATGGGTTGTATAGGGGCTTAGCTCAAGTATTTATTTATCGTCGTCGAGTAAAATATTGCCGTCTTCATCACGCAGAACTTCAAGCAGGGCCGGATGTTTTTTTTGTAATTGCTGCCATTCATTTTGATGGCGCGCAATTATGTTTTTCTGCCGTTGCAGTTCGTCAAGTAGCTGACGCCGTTCGCTTTGCAGTTGATAAAGTTCAACTGCCGAACGCAAGGCGGACAGTAACTCGTAGCTGTCCCAGGGCTTGCTGACAAAACGGTAAATGCTGGCGTGGTTGATGGCCTTGGTCAGGCTGTCGCGATCACCATGGCCGCTGAGCAGCAGGCGAATGGCATGCGGTTGCAACTGCTTGGAAAACTGCAAATAGGTAATGCCATCCAGTTGCGGCATATGTAAGTCGGAAACGATAACCGCATATGAATTTATCGACAGTGCGACCAAGGCTTCCTGCGGGTCGGTGTAGGTGTCAATTGCCCAGCCTTCATCGTGGACGACACGCTTGAGCGCAGAAAGAATGGCAGGATCATCGTCAACCAATTGAATATTGATCATGGGATTTCTCGAATGGCTAAGGCTGGGGCTCGGGAAGTACAACGAAGACGGTGTAGCGCACGGCCTCGATTGACTCAAAGGCAATGAGTTTGTCGATCAATTGGCGGTTGAGCTCTTTGCCTTCGTTGAGTAACAGCATGCCGTTCTCCGCTTGCAGGTTGCGCGCCAGGATCATTCCCGGTTCAAGGTGGCGTGTATCGAGGGCTTTGACCGCCGGGTCAGCGATGCGAATGTCGGCTAGCAGATGGGCGCACACCTGAATGAATAGCTCGACCATTTCAGGGTCGTAGAGGCGGCCGGAATACTTGCGAATAAACAGCAGGGCCTCATCGCGATTCATCTTGCGTTCCAAGACCAGGCCGCACTGCAGTTCGACAAAGTCGATGGCCAGTTTTAGCAGGCGCGCTCCGAAAGGAATCTGTTGTTCTTTGATATGGTCGGGAAATCCGCCGCCGTCCCAATGCTCTTGGTGATGCCGA
The DNA here is from genome assembly GCA_001830395.1 of Pseudomonadales bacterium RIFCSPLOWO2_12_59_9. Taxonomy (GTDB): domain Bacteria; phylum Pseudomonadota; class Gammaproteobacteria; order Pseudomonadales; family Pseudomonadaceae; genus Aquipseudomonas. Next base: position 13,922 of record MHZN01000173.1, read on the forward strand.
ATCAGGGTCGCGGCATCCCGTAACGGCTCTAGAGCCATGAGCAGGGACTCGCTCTGAGCCGGGTATTTGCGGTAGGTGTCGCGTTCGTTGCGGTACAGCAGGTCTGAGGGGGAGCTGATTAACTCGTCGCTCCAGCTGAGTTTGCCAATGTTGTACAGCGCGGCGGCCATGGCTATGTCGCGGCTGCTGTGGTCATCAATATGCTGGTTGGCGCAAAAGGCGCGGACCAGCAAAATCACCTGTTGATTGGTTTGCTTGTCGCGTGGCAGGCGCTGGTTGATCAGCATGGAAAACACTTCGGTGCTGGTCACATAGCTGCGCTGCAACTCGTCATAGGCCAGGTCAAGCATGTCGGCCGTTTGCTGTAACTCGGCGGTGCGGTCTTTAACACGCGCTTCCAGGTTTTCATTCAGTTCGCGCAGTGCTTCGTTCTGCCGGCGGGTGAGGACTACCAGGCGCCGTCGTTCACGCTCGGCGTGCTGCATGGCGAGTGCTTGACGCAGGGTCATCAGCAGCTCTTCGTCATTCCAGGGTTTGCTGATATAGCGGTAGATTTGCCCCTCGTTAATGGCTTTGACGATGGTGTTAATTTCGGCGTAACCGGTCAGCAGAATGGTCATGCAATCGGGTTTGCGTTTGTTGACTTCACTGAGCAGGGTTGCGCCGTCCATCCCCGGCATGCGGGCATCGGAGACCACCACATCGATGGCGTGCTTCTCGAGCAGCAGCAATGCGTCTTCCCCGCCTTGGGCAAAAAACAGCTCGTAGGGTTGGTTGCGCAGCACCCGGCGCAAGCTATTGAGAATGGCCTCTTCGTCATCCACCAAGAGGATTTTCTGCTGCGGTTTGGCGGCAATAGTGGCTTCGCTCATGCCTCTCCTCCAGCGGCTATTGCCGGCACCAGAGGCTGCCTGATCGGCAGGTGGATTTTGAAGCAGGAGCCGATGCCAGGCGTGCTGCTGACGGTAATGCGGCCATGGTGTTTTTCGATGATATTGAACGATAGCGACAGGCCGAGGCCGGTGCCCTTGCCTACGGCTTTGGTGGTGAAGAAGGGGTCGAAGATCCGTTTGGTGATTTCCGGTGTCATGCCGCTGCCGGTGTCTTCGATTTCAATACAGACTTCACCCTCGCTGCTGTGGGTGCGCAGTGTGATGCTGCCAAAGCCCTCAATGGACTGCGCCGCATTGACCAGCAAATTCATAATCACCTGGTTGATTTGCGGGCCTATGCACTCCAAGGGGGGGATGGTCGCGAACTCTTTGATGATTTCAGCTTTGTACTTGATCTCGTTGTTGACCATGTTCAGCGTGCTTTCAATGCCCTCGTGCAGGTCGGTTTCGGCGAAGGCTTCGTCGCCGACATGGGAGAAGTTACGCAGCGAGCTGATGATTTTTTTGACCCGCTCCACACCATCGTTGGAGTCATGCAAAAGGCCGCTGATGTCGTCGCGGATGAAGGCGTAATCGTATTTTTCCTTCAGCACCTCCAGCTCAAGACCGCCCCATTCACTCATCTCATCGACCAGGCTGAGGAGCTGACGAACGTAATCGGCCAGGGTCTTGAGGTTGGATGCCACAAAGCCTATGGGATTGTTGATTTCATGGGCGACGCCTGCCGCCAATTGACCAATGGCGGCCATTTTTTCCGACTGCAGGAGTTGGCTATTGGCCAGCTTGAGTTGCTGGTGCAGCGTGTCCATGACGTCATGCTTTTGCTTGAGGCTCTTCAGTGCGTCGAGCAGCATGTCGTGCGCCAGGACGGCGCTGCTGTTATCAAATATGGCTAAGCCCAGCAGTGGCGTTTCCAGTTCGTCCATGAAGCTGTACAGAATGGTGGCCTGCTGCATTGGCCGCGTCTGTTCACCGTCATCGAGGTTTGCTGCGCTGTTGAGGTGAATCAGATAGGGCGTATCGCGCCACACCGTCTGGATCGGCTCGCCGGTTTCTCTGACGTGCTTAAGCATGGCGTGCCAGTTAGGATTCTCGACCTCGGGGAAGACTTGCGCGAGTGGCCGACCGAGCAGCTGCGGGTGTTTAACCGGGAGGCGATTGAGGATGAATTGGTTGCAGTAGCTGATGTTCAACTGGCTGTCCAAAATCAGCAGCCCCGCCCCGATATGCTCGATGGCTGCCACGACGCGCATTGCTGTTCTCAGTTCATGCATAACCTATCCCTTGCCCCATCCCTGCGATATGGCTTGAGCATAGAGGCTGTTTACTGGTCTTGCTGGGGGCGTTCAGGGTTTTTTGGCGCTGGGGAGTGGCGATTTAAACCGCTATTGAGGGGGCAAATCGCCAGCGGGCGGGCGCTGTAGCTGAACCCTAGGGGTTCATGCCGCACGTTCGCCGCAGCAGTAAACTACGCTGCGGTGCGCGCGCCTCGATAGCCGCAGGCAGGGGCGGATTAGTTAATCCCTCATGCCCTCGCGCTCGGGGCGGGCTCTAATCCATTTGGACTAGAGTAAGTTGGCGGCTGGGTAACTATAGTTAGCTGCGCCGAGGCCCGCGGTCGGTGTGTCAGTGCCGTCTGTGGCGGGTGGCGAGTTCTGCCTTTGATCAA
>MHZN01000174.1 GCA_001830395.1 Pseudomonadales bacterium RIFCSPLOWO2_12_59_9
CATTCAGGCGGGCACGCAACGCCGGGGTAATCAGCAGCGCGATCAAAAAGTAGATGGGCAAGGACGCCACCACCACCAGCGTCAACCAGCCGCTGTATATGGTCATCACGGCAATAAACACCACCGAGAACAACACGTCGAGCAACAGGGTGATGGCGTTGCCGGTTAGGAAACTGCGGATGTGCTCCAGCTCGCGCACCCGCGCCACCGAATCGCCCACTCGCCGCGCTTGAAAGTACGCCAGTGGCAAGGTCACCAGATGACGAAACAACTTGGAGCCCAACTCCACATCGATGCGGCTGGCGGTGTGAGCGAACACATAGGTACGCAGCCCGCTCAGGGCACTCTCAAACAGCATGATGCCGAGCAGGCCGACAGCGATTACATCCAAAGTGGTCAGGCCGCGATGGACCAACACCTTGTCCATCACCACCTGGAAAAACAGCGGTGTCAGCAAGGCAAAAATCTGCAGCACGAAGGACACCAGCAGCACTTCGCCCAGTAGCTTGCGGTATTTGACGATGGCCGGGATAAACCAGGTGAAGTCGAACTTGCTCAGCTCGCCGGCGAGGCTGGCCTGGGAAGTGATCAGCATCAGCTCGCCAGTCCAGCGCGCCTGCAATTCCTCGAAGCTCAAGACTTCCGGGCGCTGCACCAGCGGGTCATGGATCAGCGCTTTGCCATCATCCAGGCGGGCGATGATAAAGAAGCGCCCGTCTTGGCTGACGGCTATGGCGGGAAGCGGGGTGTGCTCCAGACGTTCGACCTTGCTGCGGACGAACTTGGCTTTTAGATCCAGCTGTTTAGCCGCCAGCAGCAACTCGGGCTTGGCAAATTGTCGGCCGTTGTCGAGGTATTCGTGGGCGAGTTGCTCGGGGGAGGCCGCGACATTATGAAAACGGGCGAGCATGACCAGGCAGGCAAGGCCCGTGTCAGCCTCAGCCTGAATAGCCGATTCTGGGTGTTCGTCGTGCATCAGAGTCCCTTCTTCTACAGCATCCATAGTCGCTGACCAATATTCGCTGGGTGACATTAACCTGCGAACATGACGGCTGAGTTAAGCAAGACCGGCTGTCAAAAAGCCGACAATATTCTTGCTTGCGACAAATAACGTCAAAAATACGACGAAAGACACTAACAAAACACACCCTCATGATCAAGCTATCCCGTCACAGAATGAGGCCTGCGCTACGGATCTACACCAACAAGGTGCAACGTTGGCCACAAAACCATCTGCGATCTCACTCAGATTGATAAATTCATACTGATTCGATGGGTTTCAGGCGCCCGAGTCGCAGGTGCTTAGTGTCAACTGATAGCGGGTACCGCTCCGTAATGATGGCTATTGAATTAACCGATTGAGCGAGAGAACTGGCATGCGCGGGCATTCAACCGATTACAAGGCCATGTGGCCAATTGTCGAGGACAGGTGATGCTGTTGCCGGCAAGCGTCATGACCATGCAGGTGCGTGCGCAATGGTCGTTTAGTCATGGCGCGGGATATGGCGTAACGCAGCCCGCGCTACTGGCCTGCGTCCACATTAATGCACCACAAACCTTGCCTTGGCAGCTCATGCAGCAGTTGTTTGGCGCGTTATTTCCCGCCGCACCGCTATTGTCTGAGCCCGAGAGGAGTAATGAGGACACTGCAGCGGCGGTGGTGCGCCTAGCGCTGCACTGGGCCTGCGCGATTCAACACGCCGCAGGACTGCCGGTGTTCGCCACCCCACAAGTGCTGGCACGCCAAGCGCTACCGAACGGAGCTGTACTGGTGCGCGTGGCCTTACCGGCGACACATGCCCGCGCAGCACTGCAGGCTTTAACCTGGGCGCTCGACAGCCTTTGTGCCTTTGCGGCGCATGCTGATACCGCGACAGCGCAAGTCGCCGCGCAGGCGACTGCCTGCTTAAAGGAACTGGCGAAACAGGCACCTACTGGCAGTAACACCTTACGTTTTCTGCGCGCGGCCCATGAGCGCGGCATGCCATGGCGAGCGCTGGCCGGTAATGTTTTTGAGTTTGGCCACGGCATACATGCGCGCTGGCTGGATAGCTCATTCACCGATCAAACCTCACAGATTGGCGCAGGTCTGGCACGCAACAAATTCCACGCGGCGCAGGTGCTGCGCGCCTGCGGCTTACCGGTGCCGACGCATCGACGGGGGCGGTCCTTGGCGCAGGCATTAGAAGCAGCCGCCCAACTGGGCTATCCGTTAGTGGTCAAGCCGATGGACTGTGATGGCGGGCGTGGTGTTGCAGCCGGACTGAGCACTGCAGCCGAAGTCGAGCAGGCTTTTATGGCTGCGCGCCGGTATTCGAAAAACATCCTGGTGGAGAAGCATGTCGAAGGCCGTGACTATCGCCTAATCCTGTTTAATGGCCGCTTACTCTGGGCCATTGAGCGGCAACCCGGTGGTATCCACGGCGATGGCGAACATTCTGTGGCCGAGTTGCTCGACACGCTGAATGCCGACCCTAGGCGCGGCGTGCACAGTACGGCGGCACTTAAGACACTGAAATGGGATGACGAAGCTAAGGCTCTATTGCTGCAAGCAGGCTTGAGCTTGCAGTCGGTACCCGCTACCGGCCAGTTTGTCCGCTTGCGTAGCGCAGCGAATATCGCTCGTGGCGGCGTGCCGATTGCCGTCATGGGGCAGGTGCATCCACATAATCAGCAGCTGGCCGAGCGCGCAGCGCAAGCCTTACGCCTGGACTTGGCCGGGGTTGATTTACTGATCCCTGATATCTCGGTTTCCTGGCAGGAGTCTGGCGCAGCCATCTGCGAGGTAAATGGCCAGCCGCAATTAGGCTCTACACCACATCTGTACGGCGAAATACTCGACCAGCTGCTCGCTGGCCACGGCCGGATTCCAATAACGCTGCTGGTCGCACAAAGCGCAGCTGAGATAACGTCACATGGCAGTGCATTGCGCGACCACTGGCGGGCGCGGGGCAAGCGCTGTGGCTATGCCGATGAGCACGGCGCTTGGCTTGATGATGAGCGTCTGGCGCCCGCCGGCACCGCATTTTTCGCTGCCGGCCAGATGCTGTTGGCGCACCGTCACTGCGCAGCATTAGTCCTACGGACCACTGTGCAGGAGGTGCTGCAGTGCGGTTTGCCGTTTACTAAATGTGATTTACTGATTTTCACCGGCACGACTAGCAAGCAACTCTCGCCCCTAGAGCGCGAAGCTCGCCGCGTGCTGTTGCCACACGCGCGAAAAGTGCTGTACAGCAATGAAAATAGCCACTGGCGGACCTTGCTTGAGGAGCAGGGGGCAGTCTGAGCGACGTACACAGCGATCTGCGTAGGAACTGAATCAAACGTGCTCGACACAAACGACAATTCAGGACGCCAGTTCAACCCCCTAAACTACCGCTCATCGGAGAGTATGACAGGGGGCATATTTGGGGGCATAAAACGATCAAGGTAACTATAAATCATTAAATATCAGCATCTTACACCGCCACTTAAAAGCCCCCCGGCTCCACCAAATGCACCACCCTAAACCCTTGATTTTCCTAGTGAATTTCAAGGGTTTTTGCTTTCCAGTGTAATATATGTCGAAGAAGTGCCGCACGCTGCGGAAAAGGCCAAATAGTGCCAAAAACAGAATCCTTCTGGATTGGATAGACACCGTTCCGGTCCATTCAAAACAAAATCTGCATGATCTAGTAAATATTTAAGCAAAAAGCGAAACTGAGGTTTGACAGATAAAACTCAGATACGGATAATGCGCGCCACAAATAGCAACGTAGCTCAGTTGGTTAGAGCACGGCATTCATAATGCTGGGGTCGGTGGTTCAAGTCCACTCGTTGCTACCATACAAAACAAAGGCTTACCTTCGGGTAGGCCTTTTTTGTTTATGGCGTAGTCCCAGAAGTGTCCCAATCGTGACTCAACATTGCGAAGGGCGAGAGGGTTAAGGCGGTAGCAAAATGGTCAGGTGCCAAGTGCGAATAGCGCATGGTCATCTTGATATCGCCATGACCTAGGATGCGCTGCAAGGTCAGAACATTGCCGCCCTGCATCATGTAGTGGCTCGCGAAGGTATGACGCAGGATGTGAGTTAGCTGGCCGGGCGTATGCAACCCGGTGCGCTCATAAGCCTTACGGAACGCAGACCGACAAGAGCTGAACAGCCGCCCTCCCCCCGGATAGCATCGCTCAAGAATCAACGCCTGCAACTCCCCAGGAATTGGCACCGAACGACTTTTACCGTTTTTGGTCTGAGTGAAGCGCACCATACCGTTTGCAAACTGCGCCCGAGCAAGCGATTCGGCCTCATCCCATCGCGCACCCGTAGCAAGACAGATCTGCGCCACCGGCAACGTGTGACTGTTGCTTGAAGCCGCGCATTCCTTGAGCACTAAACGACATTCATCCAACGTCAGAAACGACAACTCAGTCTCATCAACCTTGAGCTGGCGCAAATTAGCCAAGGGGTTCACCTCATGCCAAACACCAAGTCGGATCAGCTCATTGAAAACCGATTTCAAAAAACGATGCTCATGATTGACCGTAGACGGCGTGCAAGTCTTTAGCCGTTCCATGCGATAACGACTGAAATCCAATGACGTAAACGAAGAGGCCAGCGGATTGCCCAACGCCTGAACGATGGCCATCGTCCTAGGGAGCCGATACGGATCTTTAAGCGTGCAGCCGTGCAGCTCATGCCACACCGTTACCAGATCAACTAAACGCTCGCCCGGATCACGTCCACGACGCGAATATTCACGCTTGAGATCCATAATCCAGCGCTCAGCTTCAGCCTTGGTGCGAAAAGCCTTTTTACGTTTGCGAATGCCGGCAGAACGATCAAGCCAAAAATCAGCATCCCACCCCGTAGCACCCTTAACAATCATACGGCTCGCCCCCACCGCACATGCCGCTCTTCAATCAGCTTTTCGATATGAGCCAACAAGTCAGTAGACGACATATCTTTAGCGGCGTAATGCTCACGGATAACGGGCCAGCAATCCCATTTTCTAAGCATCGAGAACGCCTTTTTTCCGCTCACGCGCTCCCTTGCCAGCAAGCTGACGAAATTGCCCAGAAACAGCTCAACATTCTTGCCAGAAAAACCACGCGAGGTCTTGTGATAGCGTTTGTATTCAGTGTCATCAAGCAAAGATTGAGCAGCAACATCGACCCGGACATCATCGCGGATGAGAGTCCAAATAGGCTCAAAGTAACCGGGACGAGCCAATAACTTGAATTGCCCCATGCCATAGCGCCAAAGGCCATCAAGATGCGCAGAGAAGGCAGCAAACGAGTTAGTTTCAACGATCTGACCAGTGCGCAAATCCACTGAGCCACTGGCAAATTGCTGAATGATCGAATGATGAAAGCGCAGCTCTATGCGCCACACATCTTGAGCCGGATCATAGTTACCCGAGTCGCCCTCATCGAACGAATCAGAGCGACGCCAGACGCTATCCCAATAGTCGAGCTTGTCACCAGCTCGGGCTTGCTCGGTCTTGTTGTAGATAGCGAGCTGAATGCCGCCAGCAGAGCCAAACATTGAAGTTTCACCGCGCCCATAGACGCAAGACTTCATATGCCAATGCAACTCATTGATGCCCGATATATCGCGGTGTGACCGTGCCCGGCAGTGCATACGGGCAACCAGATCAGCCGGAGGCACCCAACCTTGCAGATCCAGCGCCAAGTGCACAGCGCACTGATTAAGCTCTAGATGCGTCAGCACATGCGAGGCATAAAAATCTAGGCGTTCCTGCAGGCGCTCAGGTGACCAAGCATCGATAGCGTGAGGTGACACCTCAATTTTCAAGTGCGGGCCGATGCTGTCGATTTTGGCATTAAAGTTTTTGATCAGCAGAATGAAGCCGAGGTCTGAGTTTTGCAGTTTGTACTGATAGCCAGAATCACGGCTTACACGCCCGGAGTGCCAACGCTCGCCTGCAAAATCAACAATCGTCCCAGGCGCTTCAAACAACGGCAAAACATCCGGCCGAATCATGCCCCGATAAAGCTGGCGCACAGTATCTACGCCACAACGAAGCAGGCGCACGACAGACAAATCAACAAAACCAACATGGCCAAGATCCATAAAAAGGCGACCTACGGGCGACTCCAAGCCAGTTGCAGAATCAACACGGATAAAATCTTTAACTGACATTTGAAACCCCTTGAATTGATGTTTATCCACACTTTCAACAGCTGTTTGTAAGACGTGTTACAGGGACGTCACCGGGCGGGCTTCGCAGGCGCTCGCGGGCTCGCGCACTTGCGAAGGACCCGCACCAAAGCCGTCCCATTGATCGAGCCACCA
>MHZN01000175.1 GCA_001830395.1 Pseudomonadales bacterium RIFCSPLOWO2_12_59_9
CCAGACTTGCCTACCGCCCCAAGCCAAGGATCTGGAATATGTTGCGCCGTCGCCTGCTCACCATGCTGAGCGTGGTTACCCTTGTGGTACTCGCCCTCGCCGCTGCCAAATTTGTCGCGATCTATCAGCAAATTCAGCAGTTCTCTGCCCCCCGCCCGCCCATCGCGGTGAGCGCCGCCACCGCCAGCGAACAACTGTGGCAAAGCCGCTTGCCGGCCATCGGCAGCCTCAAGGCTTTTCAGGGGGTCGACTTGACCGTCGAAGTGGCCGGTACGGTAAAGGACTTACAGTTCCGCTCGGGCGAAACGGTGAGCCTGCATCAGCCGCTGCTGCAATTAGACAGCGTGGTCGAACAGGCCAGCCTGGCCACCGAGCAAGCCGAGCTGGCCCTGGCCCAGGTTGAACATGCTCGCGGTAAAAACCTGCTGGAGCGCCAGGCACTGTCCAAGAGCGAGTACGACCGCTTAAGCGCCAAACTGCAAAAGTCCGTGACCCGTGTCACCCAGCTGAAAGCCTTGCTGGAGCGCAAACGCATCACCGCGCCGTTCGCCGGCACTATCGGCATTCGCCAGGTCGATGTCGGTGACTTCGTCTCCTCGGGCACCACGGTGGCGACCCTGCAAGACCTGTCGAAACTCTTTGTCGACTTCTATCTGCCCGAGCAGAACGTGCCGCAATTGGCGCTGGGCCAGGAGGTACGGATCAGCGTGGCGGCCTATCCGGGCGAGGTGTTTATCGGTGAGATCACCGCCATCAACCCCAAAGTCGAGGTCAGCACGCGCAATTTGCAAGTGCGCGCCCTGCTCGCCAATCCCGACAACAAGCTGCTGCCCGGCATGTTTGCCAACCTGCAAGTGCTGCTCGCCAGCCAGGCCAAACAGGTGGTGGTGCCAGAAACCGCCATCACCTTCACCCTCTACGGCAACAGCCTCTATGTGGTTGGAGCAAAAGACCAACCGGCGGCTAGCAACCCCTGCACCTCAAGCGCCGGGCAACTGCTCTGCTGGCTAGGTTTGGCTAAAGCCCCAGAGGCTGTAGAGCCGCAACAATCCTTGGTGGTTGAGCGGCGTTTTGTCAGCACCGGCGAGCGTCGCGATGGACTGGTGATCATCAGCAAAGGCTTGCGCGCCGGCGAGCAAATCGTCACCGCCGGCCAGCTCAAGCTCGATAACGGCGCCAGTGTCAGCCTGGTTGCCGACCAGGCCACGGCGCCAGCTGCCGCGAGCCCGTCTGCCGCCAACTGATTAGGCGCCTGCGCCAAGGAACTCTTTGCATGGCTTTTACCGACCCCTTTATCCGTCGCCCGGTATTGGCGACTGTGGTCAGCTTGCTGATCATCCTGCTGGGCTTTCAAGCGTTCAGCAAACTGACCATCCGCCAATATCCGCAGATGGAAAACGCCCTGATCACGGTCACCACCGCCTACCCTGGCGCTAATGCCGAGACCATTCAGGGCTATATCACCCAGCCACTGCAGCAGAGCCTGGCCAGCGCCGAAGGCATCGACTACATGACCTCGGTGAGCCGGCAGAACGTGTCGATCATCTCGATCTATGCACGTATCGGCGCCGACAGCGATCGCATGTTCACCGAGCTACTGGCCAAGGCCAGCGAAGTTAAAAACCAGCTGCCGCCGAATGCCGAAGACCCGGTACTGAGCAAGGAGGCCGCCGACTCCTCGGCGCTGATGTACATCAGCTTTTCCAGCGAAGAGCTGAGCAACCCGCAAATCACCGACTACCTCTCGAGGGTCATTCAACCCAAGCTGGCCACCCTGCCCGGCATGGCCGAGGCGGAAATTCTCGGCAATCAGGTGTTTGCCATGCGCCTGTGGCTCGACCCGGTCAAGCTGGCGGCCTTTGGCCTGACCGCCAATGACGTCAGCGAGGCGGTGCGCAAATACAACTTCCTCGCCGCCGCCGGCGAGGTAAAAGGCCAATATGTAGTCACCAGCATCAATGCCGAAACCGAACTGAAATCCACCGAGGCCTTTGCCGCCATTCCGCTAAAAACCCTTGGCGATCGCCGGGTGCTGATCGGCGATGTGGCGCGGGTGGAAATGGGCGCGGAAAACTACGATTCGATCAGCTCCTTCGACGGCACCCCCTCCGTCTATATAGGCATCAAGGCCACGCCCAGCGCCAACCCGCTGGATGTGATCAAAGAAGTCCGCAAGGTGCTGCCGCAATTGGCCGCGCAATTACCGCCCAACCTGAAGGCTTCGATTGCCTACGACGCCACCCAATTCATCCAGGCCTCGATCGATGAGGTGATCAAGACCCTGTTTGAAGCCGTGCTGATCGTCATAGTGGTGGTGTTCCTGTTTTTGGGCGCCTTGCGGTCGGTGCTGATCCCGGTGATCACCATCCCGCTGTCGATGATCGGCGTGCTGTTTTTTATGCAGCTGATGGGCTACTCGATCAACCTGCTGACCCTGCTGGCCATGGTGCTGGCGATCGGCTTGGTGGTCGACGATGCGATCGTGGTGGTGGAGAACATTCACCGCCATATCGAAGAGGGCAAAACCCCGCTGGATGCAGCCCTCGAAGGCGCGCGAGAAATTGCCGTGCCAGTGGTGAGCATGACCGTGACCCTGGCGGCGGTGTATGCGCCGATTGGCTTTCTCGAAGGCCTGACCGGTGCGCTGTTCAAGGAGTTTGCCCTGACGTTGGCCGGCGCCGTGGTGATCTCCGGCATAGTCGCCCTGACCCTGTCGCCGATGATGTGCTCACTGCTGCTGCGCCACGAGGAAAACCCCTCGGGCTTTGCCCATCGCCTCGACCAGCTGTTCGAGCGGCTCAAGCAACGCTACCAACGCGCCCTGCACACCACCCTGGATACCCGGCCGGTGGTACTGACCTTTGCCGCCCTGGTCCTGTGCCTGATTCCGCTGCTGCTGATGTTTACCGAGAGCGAACTGGCCCCGGATGAGGATCAAGGCATAGTGTTTCTGATGGCCACCGCGCCACAGCCGACCAACCTCAATTACCTGAACGCCTATACCGAGCAGTTTGTAAAAATCTTCAAAGAGTTCCCGGAGTACTACTCCTCCTTCCAGATTAACGGGATCAACGGTGTGCAGTCCGGCATTGGCGGTTTCCTGCTCAAGCCCTGGGATGAGCGCCAACGCACGCAGATGGAGATTCTGCCGCAGGTGCAGACGCGGCTCGCGCAGATTCCGGGCTTGCAGATTTTCGGCTTCAACCTGCCGGCCCTGCCGGGTACCGGCGAAGGCCTGCCGTTTCAATTTGTGATCAATACGCCCAACGATTACGAGTCGCTGCTGCAAGTGACCGAGCGGATCAAGAAGCGCGCCCAAGAGTCGGGCAAATTCGCCTTTCTGGACGTTGACCTGGCCTTCGACAAACCGGAAGTGGTGGTTGAGATCGACCGCGAAAAAGCCGCGCAAATGGGCGTCTCCATGGAGGACCTGGGCGGCACGCTGGCCACCTTGCTCGGCGAGGGTGAGATCAACCGGTTCACCATCGATGGGCGCAGCTACAAGGTGATTGCCCAGGTCGAGCGCGCCTACCGCGACAACCCCGAGTGGCTCAACAGCTATTACGTTAAGAATAATGATGAGCAAATGCTGCCGCTGTCGACCCTGATCAAGGTGCATGATCGCGCGCGCCCCACCCAGTTGAACCAGTTTCAGCAGCTCAACTCGGCCATCATCCAGGGCTTCCCCATCGTCAGCATGGGCGACGCTATTGAGACCGTGCGGCAGATCGCGACCGAGGAGGCGCCGCCCGGCTATGCCTTCGACTACGCCGGCGCCTCGCGGCAATACGTGCAAGAAGGCAGCGCGCTGTACCTGACCTTCGCCCTGGCCTTGGCCTTGATCTTCCTGGTACTGGCCGCGCAGTTCGAGAGCTTCCGCGATCCACTGGTGATTCTGGTGACTGTGCCGCTGTCGATCTGCGGCGCCTTGATTCCGCTGTTCTTGGGTTTCTCCAGCATGAACATCTACACCCAGGTCGGGCTGGTGACGCTGATTGGCTTGATTACCAAACACGGCATCCTGATCGTCGAGTTCGCCAATCAACTGCGCCGCGAGAAAGGCTTGGCGCCGCGCGAGGCCGTCGAGCAAGCCGCCGCGATCCGCTTGCGTCCGGTACTGATGACCACCGCGGCCATGGTGTTTGGCATGCTGCCGCTGATTCTGGCCAGCGGCGCCGGCGCCGTCAGTCGCTATGACATAGGTTTAGTGATAGCCACCGGCATGTCGGTCGGCACGCTCTTCACTCTGTTCGTGCTGCCCTGCGTCTACAGCCTGCTGGCCAAGCCGGCCCACCCTGCCCGACCAGTGCCAGCCCACAGCTAAGGTTAAAAACTCAGGCATAAAAAAAGCCCCGATTTCGGGGCTTTTTTTATGCCATTTATCACTCAAGATTTAAGTGCTTGCGACAAGCTAAACATCACCAACAGCAGGTCTTGATCCGGTCGCGCGGGCGCCTGCATTTTACTGCGAGCATTGGCCGGCATGCGGCAGTGGCTTTGCGGACTCAAGCCGCTAAGCACCTGCGGCACAGGCTCAGCCCACGCCGTCAGCGCCATCACACCGGTGCTGAGCGCCGCGATCAGAAACAAACCTCTAGCGATTTCTAGCTTCACGATCACATCCCCTTGAAAGAGCTGCCAAATGTGGTTTCGTAACCATAGATGAAAGCCTGCCATTGAGCCGCGCTCCAAGACGAATGGCGCTTGAGCTGCTGGATGTCATGCACTGCGGCGGTTCTGGCCCGCAAGCGCTGCCGGCTTTTCTCCAGGTCCAGCAAGGCGATTTCGATTTGCGTCCCCTGTACACGAACAAACACATGCTTCATGCGCAAACAACCATGCTGCCAACGCCCCAGGTTGAAGCGCGCCAAGCAAGCGCCTACCTCCTGCAGCACCCGCAGATGCAAGGCCTCGCCCCAGAGCTGTTCATCCCCGCGGGCATAACACTCCTCCAGGCTGCTAAAGCCCTCCAGCGCCTCAGTGATCAACAGCGCCTGCCAAACCCCATCAACCTTGCGGCATTCGGCATACACCAGGGCTGGCACTATGACCTTGAGCGCCGCGCAAGCCAGCAGCACTTTGCGTTCACGCATCGCGGTTGGATAACCAAAGGGATGCAGCAAGGGCCGATAGATATGTCCCACTTGCTGCTTGCGATACAGCAGCTTGCCGGTGGAGCTCATGACGCGCTTGACCCCACTTTCACCGCCGCGCCGCAGATTGGGTTCCTCCACCCACTCACCAGGCAGCGCTAACCATTGGTCAAACGCTTGCGCACTAGGCAGTTTCAGTAAGGCATTGACGTCAGCAGGCATCGATTGGCTCCGTAATTTAAGCTTTACGCAAAATATAAATACGCCACATGGCGTAAAGCGGAATGAAGTCTAAGTGTTCCTGCACGGTAAATCCCGCTTCACGAAACTCTGCCTCAATGGTTTTGGCTGGAATCACGAAGCGGTTCTGATAACTGCCACTGGCGGCGTGCTTACGCTGCTTTCTGGGGCTGCACTCACGCCATGCTTTGTAGTTGCCATCGACCCACAATGAAAGAATCACGCTGTCGCGAGTCACCCGATGGAACTCTCGCAGCATGCACAGGCGGTCCTGGGACTGACCGATGTGATGCAGCAAGCGCATGCTGAACACGCTGTCGACGGCGTTATCGGGTAAATCTATGGCAAAAGCCGAGGTTTGCAGCGGCTTTACCCGCGCCACCACATCGCGCGGCTGGCCCTGACAGGCCACGGCGACCATGTCGGCAGAGTTATCCGCGCCGATAATGTTGCGCTCAGGTTGCTCGGCCAACATCGGCCAAAACCGCCCGGCGCCGCAGGGCAAATCCAGCACCTGCTTAGGCTGACCGGCCAGCTTCAACGCCTGCCGAGCAATTTGCACCTCGCGCCAAGTAGACAGTCGCCGCGACAAGCCCGTGCGGTGTTTGCGCAAATAGTGTTCGGCATGTTCGCGAGTGTATTTCTCAGAAAACTCAAGTTCAACTTCGGCTTTTTTCATCGTACAACGCTCCTAAGTATTCGTCTTTTCTAAGCCGAGAATGTCAGAGCCGAATTAGCCCTGCGTGAAAAAATTGTTAATTCCCCAGCAAATTCACCTCAAAGCGACAGCCACTGGGTTGCATCGCCGACAGCTCGACACGCCAGCCCTGACTGATACAGATCCGCCGCACCAGGGACAGCCCTAACCCCAGGCCATCGCCACGGGCAGTGGCGCCCCGCACGAAGGGTTCAAAAATATTCTCGCGCTCGTTCTCGGCAATGCCAACCCCGGTATCCTCCACCACGAACCCTTGCGTATGCAGACGCAGGGTAATCTGCCCTGTATTGGTGTAATGCCAAGCATTACGCAGCAAATTGCCCAGCACCGAATGCAAAAACACCGAGTTAAAGCGCTGTTCGGTAACGTCGCCGCGCTGGTAGAAAAACTGCAGGCCCTTGCTTTCCATCGGCTCGCGCCATTGCTGCACCAACTCATCGGCGATGCTGCCGAGACTGCGCTGGCTCGACAGGTCGGAGTCCTGCGCAGGCTCGCGCGCCAGCAACAGAAAAGTCTGCACCAGCTCGCGCATGCCGTCCGTGGCGCGACCAATGCGCTGCACCTGAGCTTGCGCGCGGGTATCTAGACTGGGGTTGGCCTGCAATAGTTCACAGGAACTGGCCAGCACCATCAACGGCGTACGCAATTCATGGCTAACGTCGCTGGTGAATAACTGCTCACGCTTCAAGGCATGGCGTAACAAACCCAGCGTGTCATCAAAGGCGGCGGCTAATTGCCCGACCTCATCGTCGGCATAATCGGGCGCCAGAGGGGGCGCCAACGCCAGCAACTGATCGCGCTGGCGGACTTGCTGTGCAAGGCGCACTACCGGCTCAATCACTTTGCGCGACAGCAGCCAACCGAGCAGCATGGCCAAGCCAATGCTGACGATAAAGCCGACCAGCACCACCGAGTACAAGGCCTGCTCACGATCTTCAAAACTGCTCTGATCTTGCAGCAACACATACTGCCGCCCGGCGACCTGACGAACGAAGGCGTGGTAGGAGAACTTGCCATGAAAAACCTCTTGAAAACCCTGCGGCAAATCTTGCAGGTAGCTTGGCAAGGCAAACTTGTCGGGGCCGCTGGAAAAATAAAATAACTGGTCGGGCTCGGGTTTATGTCGCCAGTCTTCAATATTGCTCATCAGCAACATGCGGTCCAAGTCGCCCCGCAGCACGCCCGAGAGCAAGCGCTCCTCCATGACATGCACCGCTTGCATGATGCCCCAGCTAAACGCCCCGCCCACCAGCAAGGTCATCAGCACGAAAGCAATCACAATGCGTTGTGACAGGCCCTGCTTAAACTCCATCAGCCGCCTCCACCAAGCGATAACCCACGCCGTGTACGGTATGCAACAAGGCATGGGCAAAGGGTTTATCAATCACTTGGCGCAATTGGTGAATATGACTGCGCAAGCTGTCACTGTCCGGGCAGTTGTCCCCCCACAGCGCCGCCTCCAAGACGTCACGCCGTAGTACGTGCGGACTTTTTTGCATCAACACCGCCAATAGCTTTAGCCCCACCGGGTTAAGTTTGAGCAAACGCCCGCCACGAGTCACTTCAAGGGTGTCCAGGTCGTAGGCCAAATCACCCACCTCTAGACAACGCCGACCGCCGCCTTGCGCACGGCGCAGCACCGCTTCAATGCGCGCGACCAACTCAGACATGGCAAAAGGTTTTAACAGGTAGTCATCGGCACCGGCGCGAAAGCCTTGCAGACGGTCATCCAACTGGTCGCGGGCAGTGAGCATGATCACCGGGGTATCGCGCCGCGCATCCTCGCGTAGGCGCTTGCACAGGGTGTAACCATCCAGACCGGGCAGCATTACATCCAATACGATCAGGTCGTAATGCTCGGTCGCCGCCAGGTGCAGGCCGGACAAACCGTCTTGGGCACAGTCGACGCTATAGCCTTTGAGCTCTAAAAAATCGGCCAAATTGGCCAAGATGTCGCGATTATCTTCAACCAGCAAAATTCGCATGGACTCTCCTGTAATTACGCCACCTGAGTTCAGGTCCATTGTCCACGAGCGAGCTTAAGCCGAACTTAAGCGATCCAGGGTAAACCACTCGCTCAGCCGCGCCGCACTCAATCCAGCGCCAGGCTGTTTAACACTTTTTTCACCGACGCCTCACACCGGCATGACAGTCCCCACGCGAGACTATTAACCGGGCTCAGCCTTCAAGGCTTTACAGCTTGAGCCAGCAGCTGATGCCGCCAGTTTGACTCATTTCGCCGCATCGTCACGCCTGCCTCTGGCGCCACCCTTCAACGCACTCTGGATTGATCATGCCCACACCCGCCCCACTCTATTCGCGCCCGCTCAGCCTGTGGCTGTGCTTGGCGCTGCCGCTGGCACTGATCGTATTGCTGCTGGCCTTTCCACCGACCAGCCTGGACTTTGCCATCAGCCACCTGTTCTACAGCCAGGAATTAGGCTTTGCCGGCAAACACAGTTATTGGCTGGAAGACATTTTGCATGACCGCGCCAAGCAGGCGGTCATCAGCTTTGCCGTGCTTGCGGCCCTGGGGCTGATGTTCAGCCTCGTCTACAAACCCTGGACCCGGCTGCGCCTGCCGCTGGCTTATCTGGTGCTGGCCATGAGTTTGTGCACCGCCATTGTCACCCCGCTCAAGGTGGTGACTGGCGTGCACTGCCCTTGGGACCTTAGCGAGTTTGGCGGAACCGAGACTTACTCACCCCTGCTCGGCACTCGCGAACCGACGGCAAAACCCGGCCGTTGCTGGCCAGCAGGCCACGCCAGCAGCGGCTTCACCTTCTTCGCCCTGTATTTTTTACTCCGTGACCGGCGCCCACGTCTGGCCAAAGTCGCCCTGGTATTCGCCTTGGCGCTCGGTAGCCTGCTGTCCATCGGCCGCATCATGCAGGGCGCACATTTTCTGTCCCACAGCCTGTGGACGGCACTCTTTGACTGGATGATTGCCCTGGGCTGTTACCACTTCCTG
>MHZN01000176.1 GCA_001830395.1 Pseudomonadales bacterium RIFCSPLOWO2_12_59_9
TCGATCAAGCGGCGCAATTGCTGCAAGGGCGCTGACTCGGGTAAGGTCGAGGCATCTGCAACGACAAGGCGCTGTCATGACCTCCAAGCTGGACCAACTCAAGCAGTTCACCACAGTGGTCGCCGATACCGGCGACCTCGACGCCATCGCCCGGATGAAGCCGGTCGACGCCACCACCAACCCGTCCCTGCTGCTCAAGGCCGCCGCCATGCCGCGCTACAGCGAGCTGCTGCAGGGCGCCGTGCGCACCAGCAAGGGCGATTTGAACCTGGCCTGCGACCATTTCGGCGTGGCGGTAGGCGAGGAAATCCTCAAGATCATTCCCGGGCGCATATCCACCGAAGTCGATGCGCGCCTGTCCTTCGACACCCAGGCCACCCTGCGCCGCGCCGAGCGCCTGATCGGCCTCTATGAGCAGGCCGGAGTCGGCCGCGAGCGGGTGTTGATCAAGATCGCCTCGACCTGGGAAGGCATACGCGCCGCCGAGCAGCTGGAAAAGGCCGGCATCCAGTGCAACCTGACCCTGTTGTTCTCCTTCGCCCAGGCCCAGGCCTGCGCCGATGCCGGGGTATTCCTGATCTCGCCTTTCGTGGGGCGCATCTACGACTGGTACAAGAAGGCCGAAGGCCGCGATTTTGTCGGCGCCGAAGACCCCGGCGTGCAGTCGGTCACGCGCATCTACAACTACTACAAGGCCAACGCCTACCCGACCGTGGTGATGGGCGCGAGCTTCCGTAATATCGGCCAGATCGAACAACTGGCCGGCTGCGACCGCCTGACCATCAGCCCTGAGCTGCTGCAGCAACTGGCCGATGAGCACACCCCACTGGCGCGCCTGCTAAGCCCGGGCAAAACCGCCGAGGCGAAACAGAACTTGAGCGAAAGCCAGTTCCGCTGGGCGATGAACGAAGACGCCATGGCCACCGAGAAACTGGCCGAAGGCATTCGCCAGTTCGCCCGCGATCAGGAAAAACTGGAAAAACTGCTGGCAGGCCAAGCCTAGATGCACAACGGGGCGCTCATTTCAGTGAGCGCCCCGTTGCTGTTCCCCTATCGCCGATCAGTGATGCTCTAGGGCATTGACCAGATCGTGGAAGGCTTCGCGATTGGAGTCATTCAGCCCCATCAGAATCCGGTGCGCTTCCAGCACCTTCTCCCGCACCACGTCTTCCGATTGATCCTGGGACGGTAGATCGTCCAGACAATCCGGGCAGGGAACCGGCGTATCGACGATATTGAACACCTGATCGAAGCCCATGGACTGCAGCAGGCGGGTGATGTCTTCGTGGGTGGTGACCACGGTCGGCAGCAGGCCGATCTTCTGCCGCGAGAGAATCGACAGTTTGGCCAGCAAGCCCAGCGTAGTGCTATCGATGCTACGGGTTTCGGTCAGATCTATCACGATGGCCGAGAAGTTCAGCGCGGTGAAGATCTTTTCGATGGTGGAGTCCAGGGCCGAACACAGGGTCAGACGTATTTCACCGACAAACTTCAACACGAAGGTTCCGTCTTGTTCGGCGAACTGGATTCTACCGGGGTTTATCCCAGGGTTCATGCAAGGTTCCTGCTTAACACCAGCAAGGCGATATCATCCGGCATATCCCTCAGCTTGGCCAGCCCAAAGGCCTTGCGCAAGCCATCCAGGGTGCCTCCTGCGGAACTGACCATCTGTGGCAGTATGGCCTCTTTATCCTTCAGCGTATCACCTGACAGCAAATCGAGAATGCCGTCGGAAAGCAGCGTCAAACTGAACGACTCCGGCAAATCCAGCACCAGATCCTTGTACTCGGCCTCGGCGAACAGGCCGACCGGCAGGCCACGCCCTTCCAGATAATGCGCCTCGCCATTGCTGAACAGTATCGGCAACGGCAGGTGGCCGCCGATGCTGTAGGTCAGGCTGTTGTTTTCCAGGTCGATCACGCCACCGAGCATGGTCACATGTTTGCCCAGCTTGCAATTGATCAAACCGCGGTTGATATGCCCGAGCACTTCCGAGGGTTTGAACTCAGGCAAGCTGCCGGCACGGCGCGATTCGTAGAGCAGCCGCGTGGTCATAAACTTCAGCAACACGGTGATAAAGGCTGAAGAAGCACCATGCCCGGACACGTCGGCCAGGTAGAAGGCCACGCGGCTTTCATCGACGCGGAAGTAATCGACAAAGTCGCCGGACAGATAGAGCGACGGAATGATCTGGTGGGCGAAGTTCAGCCCATCGGTTTTCCAGGGCGTGACCGGCAGCATATTCATCTGCACCTGGCGACCGGCGTTCTGGTCTTCCTGGAGCAGGTGCAGGCTGGCCTGCAACTCACGGTTGGCGGTTTCCAGTTCTTCGCGGTAACGCTGGTTTTCCAGACGCAGATTGGCCCGATCCAGGGCGCGGCGAATCGAGTGCTCGAGCACGGCCAGATCCGCCAGGGGTTTGATCAGGTAGTCGGCGGCGCCGAGGCGCAGAGCCTCGACCGCATCGCTCATCACGCCTGCGCCAGACACCACTATGACCGGGGTTTCCACTTGCAACGCATTGATCCGGCGGATCAGCTCGAGGCCGTCGACCTGAGGCATGCGCAGGTCGCAGATCACCAGATCCGGGGACTGGTTATGGAAGACTTCCAGGCCTTGCAGGCCATTGGCGGCTTGCAGCACATGAAAACCACTGTCTTCCAGGTAGGCCGCGAGACTCGCGCGCACTACGTCGTCGTCGTCGATTATCAGCAGCGTGGCACTGGTTTTGTGCATGGGGTATCCAGGCAAACTGCGCCGGGTATGGGTTGGCTTATGCGCCAGGTTAACCACCTGCGCGCGCGAACTCGGCTTGCATCAAGGCGCAGACGGTACTCCCATCCGCACCTCGATTCAAGCGGGCGCCGATCGTCGCCGTACGACTTTACACCTCAAATCGGCCGAGGTTATAAGGGTCACAGGACAGCCCCGATAATAAGAGGAAAGTGCCCATGAGCCAAAATGATCGTGCCTACAGTGAAAAACGCGATTACATCCGCATGCGCTTGGAAGCGCCGGTCACCTTGCACTATGACGGCCAGGAAGTTCCTGCGTTGTGCCTCGATCTATCCAGCACAGGCATGCAACTGGAGGCACAAAGCGCACTGCGCATGGGCGACAAGGTCAAGGTGCATATCGCCTCCGACCACAACGAACTGCGCGGACTGGATGCCCAGGCCGAAGTGGTGCGGCTCAGCACCATGGAGGATGGCCGTCAGGCCCTGGGGCTGGCGATCATCTCGATGACCTGAAAGCAACTGTGCAAACGCAAAGGCGGCTGATTAAGCCGCCTTTTTTACGCCACCAAGGGATCAGAAGTCGTCTTCCACCTCACCATCACGCATCCTGAACTCGCGGTTCTGCAGGTAGGCATTGCGGATAAAGAGGTACTTGTCGCCACTGATCAGGCGCTCGGCCGACAGCAGGCTGGCGCGGGTATCCACGGCATTGATCCCGTGCACCAGATTGCGCGTCGGCACATGGTCGATATAGGCCTGGGCGGTGAGCATGCTGTCCGGAACCTTGCCGAACGCATCGCGCACCGTGCTCGGCCCCAGCAACGGCAATACCACATAGGGTCCGCTGCCCAGGCCCCAGGCCCCCAGGGTCTGGCCAAAGTCTTCATCGCTACGTGGCAACCCCATCTTGCTCGCCACATCGAAGAAGCCCAGCAGGCCAAAACTGGTATTGAAGATCAGCCGGCCGGTGTCCACCCCGGCATCCTGCACCTTGCCCTGCAGCAGGTTATTCGCCAGATTGCCGACATCGCCGATATTTCTGAAGACGTTGTGCACCCCGTCCTCCAACACCTGCGGCGTCACCGCCTGATAGCCCTTGGCCAACGGCTTCAGGGTATAGGCATCGATATTGTCGTTGATGCGGAACATAAAGCGGTTATAGCCCTGCCAAGGGTCCTCTTCACTGGCCTGAGCCAGCGCCGGCAGCAGCAAAGCCGCACAGACCAGCACGCCGCCCAGCCGCTCAATCCAGTTCGCAGCAATCACACGCATTACAGGCTCTCCTCGAGAGGGGTGGTAAGGCGGCCAGCCGGCAGCCATTTCAAGGCGCGCAGTATAAGACCTCAGGCTCTTCAATGGGCAGCATAGTGAATCAACAAAATCCGCGAATCTCCTTGTGCCCCATGCCCCGCCCCAGGTTCATCGGCCTGTCATCTGCCGGCCTTAGGCTGGGCCTGACGACAAGGATGACCCCAATGCCCATGCTGCCCTCCCCTCGCTTCAGCGCCCTCTTGTTCGGCCTGTCCGGCTGCCTGGTCGATTTCGGCGCGCGGACCGTGCCAGTGGCGCTACAGCGCCTCTACCCGAGTGCCAAGCCACAGCGCGAGCTGCACCGGTTGCTCGGACGCAGCCCGCACGCCCAGGAATTGCTGGCTTACCAGCAAGCCTTGAGCGAGGCGGCCGACGCGCATGCCGAGGCCACCCCCGGCGCCCTGGAACTGTTGGCGCAACTGCGGCAACAAGACGTACCCTGCGCCTGGCTGGATGAACTGCCGCGAGACGCCAGCGTCACTCTGGCCAGTGCCCTACCCGACTGGCTACCCGCCGCCCCGCAGCGCAGCCATAGGCCCTGGCCGGCGCCTGACGCCATCTGGCAGAGCCTGATCGAGTTGCAGGTCGAGCGACTCGACGGCTGCGTGCTGATCAGCGGCGAACCGCGCCTGCTCCAGGCCGGCATCCATGCCGGGCTGTGGACCATAGGCCTGGCCATCTGCGGGCCACTCTGCGGCCAGGCGTTGGAGGATTGGCACAGTCTCGCGTGCGCGCAACGCGATCGGCTGCGCAGTCAGGCCACCCTGAGCCTGTACCGCCTGGGCGTGCATTCGGTGATAGATCAGCTGAGCGACCTGCCCGCCTGCCTGACCGACCTGACGCAGCGCCGGCAGAAAGGCGAAAAACCCTGACGAAGCCAAGTGCCCCTCAAGTGCGTCTGAAGACACCGCAGGCTTGATCCAAAACAAGCAAAGCAGCAGCGCTTGGATTACCCTTGAACACAGGCAAGACCCTTTCGCTCAAACGCCGGGTCAATCTATTGATGTATCAAGAGGGACAAGCCCATGCCTGCCAACCGCCTGCAGCAACAACTGCAAGACCTGCGCGATCAATTGGCCGAAGAGCCGCCGCTCAGCGAAGAGGAACGGGCCGAGCTGTTGCTCCTGACCCAGGAAATCGAATTGCAACTGGCCCGTCAGGCCGCCGCCGCGCCGGACGCCTCGCTGATCGACGGGGTCAACCTGGCAGTGGAGCGCTTCGAGGTCAGCCACCCGACCCTGGCCGGCACCCTGCGCAATATCATGCAAAGCCTGGCCAATATGGGCATCTGAATCCCCCGCCCCAAGAAAAACCCCAGCTACTCGGCTGGGGTTTTGCGTTACTGGCGGACCAAACGGCGATTATCTGGCGCAATCGGCGCACTGCTGCGGTAAGGATTGATATCCAGCCCGCCGCGGCGCACATAGCGCGCATAGACAGTCAGATGCTCGGGCTTGAGCAAACGCTGCAAGTCGAGAAAGATCCGCTCGACGCACTGTTCGTGAAAATCCGCGTGCTGACGGAAGCTCACCAGATAGGCCAACAAGCTGGCGTGATCCAAGGCCGCGCCGCGGTACTGCACCACCACGGTGCCCCAGTCCGGCTGGCCGGTGACCGGGCAGTTGGATTTGAGCAGATGGCTGTGCAGGCTTTCCTCCACCGTTCGCGTCGGGTCGCAGCGCAGCAATTCCGGCTGCGGCTGCTCATAGTTGCTGATGGCCACATCCAGCTCGTCGATGCACAGGCCCGGCGCACTCGCCACG
>MHZN01000177.1 GCA_001830395.1 Pseudomonadales bacterium RIFCSPLOWO2_12_59_9
TGATCGTCACCAGCTTGTTCATCTTGCTGGCCGACCTGTTTCCCAAGCGCCTGGGCATGTCGGCGCCCGAGCAGGTGGCCATCCATGTGGTCGGCCCCATGGACCTGTTCCAACGCCTGGTGCGCCCTTTGGTGTGGCTGTTCAAACGCTTGACGGAGGGGCTGTTTCGCCTGCTGGGCCTGCCGGATCGCCGCGACGAAGGTGTGACTTCGGAAGACATCCTGGCGATGGCCGCGGCAGGTGCGGAAGCCGGGGTGCTGGCCGCGCAAGAGCACCGCGTCATCGAAAACGTGATCGAGCTCGACACCCGCCTGGTGACCAGCTCCATGACCGCGCGCGACAGCATCGTGCACCTGATGGTGGACGACAACGAGGCGCTGATTCGTGCGCGCATCGACCAGTATCCTCACTCCACCTACCTGGTCTGCAACGGCGACATCGACCATGTGGTGGGCTATGTCGACTCCAAAGACCTGCTGAGCTTGGCCTTCAAAGGTCAGGCCATCAGCCTGCAGGGCAACGACGGCCTGGTCAAGAAGGTGTTGACCGTGCCCGACCGACTCACCCTGTCCGAGGTGCTGATGCAGTTCCGCCAGGCCTATGTCGACTTCGCGGTCATCATCAACGAGTACAGCCTGGTGGTCGGCATCATCACCATCAACGACGTGATGAGCACGGTGATGGGCGGGCTGGTGGGTCCTCAGGATGAGGATCAGATCGTGCAGCGTGACGCCCACTCGTGGCTGATCGACGGCGTAACCCCGATTGAGGATGTGCTGCGCGCGCTCGACCTCGACAGTTTGCCCAGCCAGGAAGAGTACGAAACGCTGGCGGGTTTCATCATGGTGATGCTGCGCCGTGTGCCGCGCCGCACCGACAAGGTCACCTGCGAAGGCTATCAGTTCGAGGTGCTCGACGTGGACAGCTACCGCATCGACCAGGTGATGGTCAGTCGCATCACGCCTGAGGAAGGTCGCGGCGACGCGTGAGCACCCTGGCGTGCCAGGGGCTCACATCCTGAGCGTCACATCGACGCTTCGAGGATGTCGCGGTATTCCTCGGCCGTGGCCACGCGCGGATTGGTCTTGTGGCAGTGGTCGGCCATGGCGCCACTGATGATGCGCTCAAACCACTCGCGCTGAACCCCCATGACGCCCAGACCCTTGGGCAGACCCAGGCGCGCGTTCATGTCGCGAATCGCCTCTACCGCGCCGGTGATGCGTTGCAGCATGGCGCCGGCCTGGGTGACTTGCTCGACACCTTCTTCGCTGCGGTGTTGGCCGCTTTCAATGGCCTTCACGGCGTTCACCGCGCCGGTTTGTACGGTGCTGATGATCTGATTGATCTCGGCGGTGGAGTCGGCGGTTTTCTTCGCCAGGTTGCGCACCTCATCGGCCACCACGGCGAAGCCGCGGCCCGCATCACCGGCGCGCGCCGCTTCAATTGCGGCGTTCAGGGCCAGCAGGTTGGTTTGCTCGGCAATCCCACGAATCACCTCCAGCACTTTGCCGATGCGCCCGCTGTCGGCCTCGAGGGTGCGAATCACCTCGGCGGTGTTGGCGATTTCGGTACGAATGCTGGTAATGGTGAGGATGGTCGATTGCATCACGCCATCGCTCTGGCGCGCCGAGCTGTCGGCCTCATCGGCCGCGTGCGCCGCTTCCACGGCGTGGCGGGCAACTTCTTGGGCGGTGGCGGACATTTCTTGCATGGCGGTGGCGACTTGATCGGTGCGGTTGAACTGCTCGCGCACGCCGTGGGTCATCAGGGGGGAAATGTCATTGAGGTTGCCGCTGGCGTTGTCCAGCTCTTGGGTGCTGTGCTGCAGTTCGCGGCTGGCATCGGCAAGAAAATCGCGCAACAGGTTGGCGGCATCGGTCAGTCGGCCGATTTCGTCCTCGCGGCGGTTCTGCTGGGGCTGGCCGATCTTGCCTTGGCTGAGTTGCTCAATATGCCCAAGCAGGCGGTTGATTGGCGCCAGCAAGACGTTGTTGAGCAGGCCGAGGCTGACCAAGCTGATGGCCGCCACCGAGATCAGCATGATCAAGGTGCCGTACAAGATGGTGTTGTCGGCGCTGGCATTAATGGTTTTCGCTTCATCCAGCGCTAGGTTGTGCAGCTGGGCGCTCAGTGCGGTCATTTGCTCGCTGGCGGCGCGATCTATGCCTTTAACCGCCGCATCGCCGGCTTTGATGTCGTGGCTGGCGGCCACAAAAGCATCGCGGCCTTTGCGGTAGGCATTGCCGAGGTTCTGGTGCTCGCTGCGCAGGCGTTCGACTTGGCTTTTTAGGGCGCTATCAAAGTCGACTTCTTTGACCAGTTTGCCAAGTGTCTCCTGGACCTTGCGCTCCTGGTTTTCAAACTGCCCCCAGTGCTTGTCGAAGTCGGCAGGGTTTTGCCCGCGGATCAGCAGGTTTTTCCATTCCTGGACCTGGGTCTTGAACTCGATATTGCTTTCATCGATCAGCAGGGAGGCGTCAAGCGGGCCATGCAGCAGCGCTTGATAGGCCTGCAGGCTGTTGGACAGCGAGTTGAAGCACGACAGGGCGATCAGCAAAATCAGCAGCAAGCTGCCGCCCAGCAGGGCCAGCAGTTGCGCGCGCAGGGAGCGTTTCAGGAACATGGTCGCAGCCTCTAAGTAAATGCCAAGCAGTCAGCGGGCCAAGCGCGTTACGGCGTCGAACCTGGGGCTGGTGAGAGTATAGGTCGGCTTGAGAAGGGTTAACTTGAGTCGCCAAGTGTTTTTAGCTCAGCCGTAGATGATTGTCCCAAAGCCCGGCGGGCAGTTGCAGCGCCGTGGCGATCACTTGTGGGCTGCGGCAGTCATACAGGCGGCAGCGGCCGGTGCCGGAGCTGACCACAAAACCCTCGGGCACCGCGCCGACGCCGGCGCAATCGGCCAGCGGCACATCGAGGCGCACCGCAGCGCTGTCCAGGTCCCAGATAAACAGCCGGTTACCCCGTGGGGCAGTGAGTGCCAGTAGCCGTAGCTCATCGTGAATCGCCAGGCTGGCGCAGTATTGCTGCATGGCTTGGCGCTGCCCATCGGCCAGCGGGAAGGCTTGCAAGGGTTGGCCTGGACGCTTGATGGCGAGCAGGGCGGCGCTGTCGCTGGGGCCACCCTGGTATTGCTGGCCGCTGACCACTGTGCCGTCGGCGGCCACGGCGAGGTGGCGGATGCTGTTCATCTGCTGGGCGGCTAACTGCTCTTTGCTCAGCAAGCGGCCGTCACGGTCCATCAGCACCAGGCTCGACTCCATGGCGTCAAGATTGAGCGCCTCACGGCTGTCGGCTTCGGTGCGGATGCCGCCGTTGGCCACCACCAGGGTTTCGCCATCCGGCAGCCAGAGCAGTTGATGGGGGCCGATGCCGTGGGTGGATAGCTCGCTGTGGCGCTGCAGTTGGCCGTCTTGCAGGCGATAAACGCCGAGTACGCCCCGGCCGGGGTCGCGTGTGTCGTTCTCGGTGCTGTAGAGCCAGTCGCCGCTGTGGTGAAACACCGCGTGGCCATAGAAATGCCGATCGATGGGCGAGTGCAGGGTTTGCACCAGGCGCCCATCGCGGCAGTCGATTAAATAACTCTGGGTGCTGGGCCTGCGCCCGACAAACAAGGCCAGCGGCAGGCTTGGATGGGCCACCACGTCGTGACAGCGCTCGCTGACCTGGGTGCTGAACACCTGAGTGCCATCGAGCCGATAGCCAACCGCCAGGTGCCGGCCATCGGCATCGTTACGCGCCGACAGCAGCAAGGTTTGCCGGCTTTGCCGACTGAGGGTCCAGCCACTGAAGGCGGCTGCTGCAGCCAGGGTGCCGAGACTCAGCCCGGCCAGACCGAGAAAGTTGCGCCTATTCATGCTCGCTTACGCCTCAGTCGCCATCGTTGGCATTAAAGCCCAGCTGAATTCCCAGGGCCTTGGCCAGCTCGCTTTCGTGCAGGCGGTGCAGGGTATTCAAGCTGTCATAGAGGGCGTTCAGTTGTTGCCGGCCAGCGTCATCGGCCAGCAGCTGGCTGAGCGATTTCTGCTGGGCGGCCAGCTGCAGGCGGCTGTTTTGATAGGCGTTGTCGATGCGGTTGGCCAGCTCGCCTTGCTGGCTGCTCAGCAGGCTGCGCAAGCCATCGGCCTGGCTGCCCAGCCAGAGTTGCTCGGCGGCATTCAGGCTGGCGCTGAGGTTGCTCAGGCTGGCATTGCTGCGCCAGGCCTCGGCCTGGAATGGCTGGGGCTGGCCTTTGCTCTGGCGACCCAGGGGCGTGCCGAGTTTTTTCTTCATGCCCTCAAGGCCGGTGACCTGGGTGCGCAGTAAATCGGTGATGGCTTCTTGGCTGTCGGCGTAGCGGGTGTTGGGAAAACTCTGCAGCTGCGCGAGCATGCCATCGGCGCTCTGCCATTGGCCGAGGATGTCGCTGGCCAGCGCTTGCTGATGGGTGCCGATGGCAATCAGCAGTGGGCAATAACGGTTTTTTTGCGCCGCTTGGGTGAGGTCGATGTTGGTGTCGAACAACAGGTATTCACTGGCGCTCAGGCCTTGCACCACCACGCTGGCTTTATCCAGGTCGGCCGGGGTGAGGGCGGTTTTGCTTTGCAGCAAGGCTTCGACTTGGCGCGCCACCAGGTTTTTTTTGTCCGGCCAGAACTGCACCTGCCAGGCCCGATTGCCCTCACTCAGAGGGCCAACCAGCAGCGGCTGCAGGGCGCTCCAGGCGCTTTGTGCATTCAGCCAGGCCAGACGTGTGGCGGCCAGGTCGGCGTTGGCGTTGCAGAACGCCTGGCTGCTGGCGGCCAGCTGTTGGTCGGCGCTCAGCCAGTGGTTGTAGGCCGGCAGCAACACGCCGCTGGCCAGCGCGCTGCTGGTTTTTTGCAGCGGATCGCTGGGGCTGCAGGCGCTGAGCGCCAGGGCTAAGAGTGCGGCAGTAAGGGGCGTGCGCAACATGGCGGCTCCGTAGCAAAGGTGGATAAGTTAACGGCCTGTTAAAGCGACTGTAAAAAGGCCAGCAGGGCCGCACGTTGTTGGCTGTCAAAGGTTAGTACCTGTTGCTTGGCTGCTTCGGCTTCGCCGGCATGCCAGGCAATGGCTTCGAGCAGGTTGCGCGCGCGGCCGTCATGCAAGAACTGGGTGTGGCCGCTAACGGTTTCAGTCAGGCCGATGCCCCACAGCGGCGGGGGGCGCCATTCGCGGCCGTCAGCCAGAAACTCGGGGCGATTGTCAGCCAAACCCTCGCCCATGTCATGCAGTAACAGGTCGCTGTAGGGGCGAATCAACTGATTGGCCAGCTCTGGTTCGGCGGCATTGGCAGCGGTGCTAAAGCGTGGCGTATGACAGCTGGCGCAGCCGGCTTGCTGGAACAAGGCTCTGCCGGCCAGTACCTGCGGGTCATCCACTTTGCGCCGGGCAGGCACGCCGAGGTTACGGCTGTAAAACAACACCTGGGCGAGGATATGTTCGCTGACCTCAGGTGTACCGCCATTGATCGCCGCCCGGCAGTCGATTTGGCTAGGGCTGCAGTCATCGCTGGGCAGTAAGGTTGTGGTCAGGCCCATGTCGCCGGCAAAGGCGTGGGCGTTTTGCTGATTGAGGTTCGGTTGCCCGGCTTTCCAGCCGAAGCGCCCCAGCACGGTTTTCCCCTGGCTATCGTCCCAGACCCGATTGGCCCGTCCGGAAATCCCGTCGCCATTGCTATCGTCGGGGTCGGCATTGGCCAGCACGCTGGCTTCGCTGATGGCCTCAAGCAGACCCAGACCAATCATCGGTGGCGCCAGCCGGGCGGAAAACTGCGTGGCCGGGTGCAGCGGGCCGTAGCCCAGTTGGCTGATCTGCAGGCGCGGCTGGCGCAGTTCAATCGCTGTGCCGTCGGCAAATGGCAGTTGCTGATACTCGTAGTCCAGGCGCAGCTTGCCCTCGGGGGCGCTGCCTGGGATCGCCATGTCTTGCAACTGGCCGCCATACACAGGTTCCGGCACCGAACCCTGGCGTTCAAGAATGCCGGCATCCGCCGGGCCGGCCGCAATCGACAAACGCACCAGCATGGAGGCGGCGCTGACTGCATTTGGCGCCGGTGGGTGGCCGCGACCGTCTTTGATATGACAGTTCTGGCAGCCATTGGTGTTAAACAGCGGGCCGAGGCCATCGCGGGCGGTGGTGGTGGACGGCGCCATGACCCAGGGATTACGAAAGAAGCTGTTGCCGACGCTGAAATCCAGGCGGCGCAGTGCCGACAGATTGGCCGACGGCAGTGAGAAGGCGTTGCGGTCGCTGCGCTGCACCGTGGCGCTGCCGGCAGACAGCGCCTCACCGGGTTCGGCCTGTGGTGCTGGCTGGTCGCAGGCACTAAGACTCAGTAGCAGCGCCAGGCTGCAGCTGAGTCGGGTAATTGCGGGGTGATGCATGGGGCTTATCCAAAAATGCCAACGGGCGCCGTCCGTATAGGATGGGCGCCCGTTGGCCGACTGTTGCGCTTAGAACTGGTGGTCGGCGGTTTCTGGCTTCAGCTCGCTGATGCCCAGTTTGCCGGCGGCTTGTTCGATGGCGGCGGTTTGGGTGACCAACGCGGCGATCGCGTCGCGGACGATTTGTTGACCCGCTTGGTTGTCGGTACCAATCAGTTGGTCGAAATGCTGACCCTGCTTGGCGCTGTCGACCAGGGCTTGCAGCTTGGCTTGAGTGTTGTTCAGGTCGTCCTGCAACTGGCGATCAGCTTGGGCATCGGCTTTAGCCACCAGTGACGACAGGCTTGGACCACTCAAGGTGCTGCCGTCGACTTTTTTGTATTCGCCCAGGTAGACATTGCGGATGCCTTTGCCGTCGTAGAAGTGCGAGTTGTGGGTGTTGTCGCTGAAGCAATCGTGCTCGTCTTCGCTGGAGTTGGCTTCCAGTGCAACCTTCATGCGCTCGCCGGCGAGCTCGCCCAGAGACAGGCTGCCCATGCCGAAGAACATTTTGCGCAGGCCGTTTTCCACCGGCTCAGCCAGCAAGCTGGTGCGGTAGTTGGTGGCGACGTTGGGTTGCCAGTGGCTGACCATGGTTTCGAGGTCTCTGACCAGCAGCGCAGTGGCGGCTTTCAGGTAGGCGGCGCGACGGTCGCAGTGGCCGTTGGTGCAGCTGGCATCCTGCGCGTAGTCGCTGGCGGGGCGATTGCCGGCGCCGGCGTTAGTGCCATTCAGGTCTTGGCCCCAGAGCAGAAACTCAATGGCGTGGTAGCCGGTGGCGACGTTGGCCTCGGAGCCGCCCAGCTCATTGAGGCTGGCCAGAAGTTCAGGGTTGATGGTGGCGGCGTCGAGTTTGTCTTCGCCGAGCTGAACCTGGGTATTGGCGATGATATTGGCGTTGGCGCCGGGGTTGCCGAGGGCGTGCTGGTAGTCCTTGGCCACGTAGTCGATCAGACCCTCGTCCAGCGGCCAGGCATTCAGCTGGCCCTCGAGGTCATCGACCACCGAGTTGCCGAAGCGGAACACTTCGCTCTGCATGTAGGCTGGGCGCGCCGCTAACCAGGCCTCGCGCGCCGCTTGCAGGGTCGCGTCGCTAGGCTTGGCGAGCAAGGCATCAACCGCTTGCTGCAAGGTCTTGCCGGTGCTGAGAGCATCGCTAAACACGGCCAGGGCGAGGTCAGCATAGTGGGCAACCACGGCTTTGCCGGCCGTTTGGTCGAGCTGGCTGGCCGTGGTGCTGACCGCTGCGGTTTTGGCCGCGGGCGCTGAAGTTTGTTCGCCGCAACCGGCAAGGGTGATAGCGAGGGTCAGCAAGCTGGCGCTGAGCAGGGGCGTACGGAACATGGCGAAGTCCTTGGCGGCAAGATAACGATGGCGGGATATTACTTGAAACTACAACGTAATGCGAAGGATTTGCATTACATCTTTTTGTTCAAGATTCATGGCCTGAAGGCTGGCTGCGCAGTGTCTGAGTTGGCTGGTTGTTGCGGCCCGGAAACGCCGACGCCCGCAAAGGCGGGCGTCGGTTTTAGTCTTGCACTCGGCGTCGCTAACCCGCCGAGGCGGCAAGGTTGATCAGGTTGCCGGTTTGCCGCGACTGTTTAAGGAACAGGGTGATCTCGCGTGCCGGCAGGGGCTTGCTGTACAGGTAGCCTTGGCCCTCGTCGCAGCCGTGGGCAATGATGTAGGCCTCTTGCTCGACGGTTTCGACCCCTTCGGCAATGACCTGCATGCCGAGGTTTTTCGCCAGCTGGATGATGGCGCGCACTATGGTGGCGTCGTCGGCATCGTCGATCAGGTCGGCAACAAAGCTCTTGTCGATCTTGATTTTGTCCAGCGGCAGGCTCTTCAAATAGCTCAGTGAGGAGTAGCCGGTACCGAAGTCATCAATGGCAATTAACGCGCCGCAGCGGCGCAGGCTCAGCAAGTGTTGGGCGGCGGTGTTGATGTCTTCCATCAGACCGGTTTCGGTGACTTCCAGCTCCAGGCTGTTCGGTGGCAGGCGGTAGACCTGGATCAGGTTGTTCACCACCCGTGGCAATTCGCTGTGGTGCAGCTGCACGGTGGAGAGGTTGATGGCCATGCGCAGGTCGATGAAACCCAGGTCATGCCAGTCGCGCAGTTGCTTGCAGGCTTGTTCCAGTACCCATTCGCCGATGGCGATGATGCTGCCGTTTTGCTCGGCCAAGGGGATGAAAATATCCGGTGAAACAAAACCGTGTTGTGGGTGTTGCCAGCGCAGCAGCGCCTCGACACCGGCCACGCGTTTGTCGCGGTAATCGATTTGCGGCTGATAAACCATGTGCAGTTCATTGCGGGCCAAGGCGTCGCGCAGGTCTTTTTCCAACTCGCGGCGGCGGCGCATCTCATTGTCGAGGCTGGCAATATAGAACTGATAACGGTTGCGTGAGCGGCTCTTGGCCAGGGTCATAGTTTGTTCGGCTTTTTGCAGCAGTTTCTCGGTGCTGTCGCCGTCTTCGGGGAACAGGGTGATGCCGATGGTGGCGCGCAGGCGAACCTCATGCAGTTCGAGGGCGAAGGGCAGGTCGAGGTCGTCCAGAATGCTTTGCGCCAACTCTGCGGCTTCGTAAGGTTGCTCAATGTCGGCCTGGATCAGCGCTAACTGGTCACCGC
>MHZN01000178.1 GCA_001830395.1 Pseudomonadales bacterium RIFCSPLOWO2_12_59_9
CCCCTATCAGCAGATGAAGACCGCGCTTCTCGACGGCGCCGGCGGCTGGCAGCGCGACTGCGGCCCAGACGAGATCGGCAACCTACTGATCAAGGGTCCGAATGTCTTTCCCGGCTATAAGGAAGCAGCGGCCAACCGCGACATCTGGGCCGCCGAGGGCTGGCTGAATACCGGCGACCTGGCGCGCATCGACGCTGACGGCTACCTCTGGCTGACCGGCCGACAGAAGGAACTGATCATCCGCGGCGGTCACAATATCGAGCCATCGATGATCGAGGACGCGATGCTCGGCCATCCGGCCGTGCAGTTTGCCGCCGCGGTGGGTAAGCCGGATGCCTATGCCGGCGAGCTGCCGGTGGTCTTCGTGGTGCTGCGCGCCGGCATGCAGGCGAGTAGCGACGAGCTGCTGGCCCATGCGCGGGAGGCCATACCCGAGCGCGCCGCGGTGCCGACCGAGGTGTTCATCCGCACGGCACTGCCGACCACCGCGGTGGGCAAGACCTTCAAGCCGCAACTGCGCTACGAAGCCGCCCAGCGGGTGTTCAGCGAGTTGTTGCACGCTATCGCCGGGCCGCGTGCCGAGTGCGCGGTGAGCGTCGGCCCGGATGATCGCCATGGCACCCGCCTGTGCATCCAGGCCAAGGCGCTCGTGGCGGATACGGTGGAGCTCGATCGGGAAATCCGCCAGGCGCTGGCAGGCTTCAGCGTGCATTACCAAGTTGATTGGATAGTGAAATGACCTCAGCAGAACAGCTGACACCGGCGAACCATCGCACCCGCGTCGGGCAACAGCGGCGCGCCCGGACGCAGGCGCGGATCATCCAGGCCGCCTTGCATGTGTTCGCCGAAAAAGGGCCGGACGCGGCAGTCATTGACGACTTTATCCGCGCCGCAGCGGTGGCCCGGGGCACCTTCTACAACTACTTCAAGAGTGTCGACGAACTGCTTGAGGCCACTTCCCGCTGGCTGATCGACGGTTCGATCGCATGGATCGAGGTGGCGCTGGGCAACCGTGAAGATCCGGCCGAGCGCTTCGGTCTGGGTGTGCGCCTGTTTATGAGCAAGGTCCAGTCCGATCCGGTCTGGTGTCGCTTCATAGTGCGCACCTGGGCGGTTGGCGAACTCGAATACCCGCTGCGCGATATTCGCCAGGGCGTACAACAGAAGCTATTTCACACCCCCAGCATCGAAGCGGCGCGAGACCTGCAAATGGGCACGCTGCGCGAGGCAATGCTCAGAATCATCAGTGGTCAGGTGCCCGTCGGCTATGCCGAACAGATCGCCGAAATCTGCATGCAGGGGCTGGGCCTGGAACGGCAGCGGATTGCGCACATCATGGCCCTGCCGTTACCGTCATTGCCGCGCCCGATTGGCGCGCCGGCGTGAGGAAGGAGGTATCTCGCAAGGCCGGCGATGTCCCATCTGAGAGTTACCGGCCTTGTGCGCTGGTATGCCCTTGAGTGCAGCTACAATTTGCCAAGCGATACGCGGATCACTGGGTCAGCGCCACAGCGCCGGCCAAGGTTAATCCGGTCTTAGCCCACCACAAGCGCGTGAGGTCAGCCGATGGCACTGTGGCGCGCCCGGCACTGCCTCCCGCGGCCAAACAAGGAGCTCCGATGAACAGCGCAGGCGTTCGTGACATTGCCGCCTTGGTGTTGCTGCCTGGGTTGTTCTCGCCCCAGGCACAGGCCGCCGAGCTGCTGCGCATCGCCTCGGACGACTGGTGCCCTTATGTCTGCGCGACCGAGCACCAGCTGACGGGCGGTTTCCTGGTTGAGCTGGTGAGCCAGGCCATGGCGTCTCAGGGTTACCACGTCGAGCCGATACTGCTGCCGCTCAGTCGCGCCATGGCCTCGACCGAGAGCGGCAGGGTGGAAGGCGTCTATGCACCGCCAATAGATGCACGACTGCTGCTCAGTGCACCGCTGGCATATTCGCGCGCGTGCTTCTACACCCGCACCGATGAGCGCTGGTCTTACCAGGGGCTCGACTCGTTGCGCTCAGTGCAACTCGGGGCGATCCCTGACTACGGCTACGACGATGGACCGACGGATGCGTACATCCGCAACAACCAGCATGAGCACTCGACGATCAGCTTCTCATACGGTGAAAAAGCCAATACCAATAATCTGCAAAGACTCCTGGGCGGACGCTTTCCAGTGTTGCTTGAACATGCGGCGGTCATGCAGCACTTGAGCAACGCATTAGGGGTGCAGCATAAGATTCGCCTCGCCGGCTGCCTTGAGCAGTCATTGCCCCTGACCATCGGCTTTGCCAAAGCCGATATTCGCACGGGAGCTTGGCTGCAGGCGTTGCGCCTCGGGCTGCAGAAAGCCAGCGCCGCAGGTGCGCTGCAAGAGCTACAGCGCAAGTACCAGCTCACCAGCGATGGCTCTGCCAGCCCCTAAAAAAGTTCGCGCAACCTCATGCGCCATCCACGGCCCACTGTCCAGGCAACATAAGCTAGAAACGCTTCGGTCTAACCTAAAGCCCGATTCCTTGTCCTGGAGCATTGACCGCTAGGTGAGTTTTTCCCATGCTGGGTCCTTCTTAACTGCCCCGAAGGAACGCCCCCATGAAACTGGAAACCCTGGCCATCCACGCCGGTTACAGCCCCGACCCGACCACCAAGGCGGTCGCTGTACCCATCTACCAGACCAGCTCGTTCGCCTTCGACAACACCCAGCACGGCGCCGACCTGTTCGACCTCAAGGTGCCAGGCAATATCTACTCGCGGATCATGAACCCCACCAACGACGTGCTGGAACAACGCGTCGCGGCGCTGGAAGGCGGCGTCGGCGCCCTGGCCGTGGCCAGCGGCATGGCGGCCATCACCTATGCGATCCAGACCATCGCCGAAGTCGGCGACAACATCGTCTCGGTGGCCAAGCTGTATGGCGGCACTTACAACCTGTTCGCCCACACCTTGCCGCGCTCCGGCATCGAGGTGCGCTTCGCCAGCCACGACGACATCGCCGGCCTCGAAGCGCTGATCGACGACCGCACCAAGGCGGTGTTCTGCGAGTCGATCGGCAACCCGGCCGGCAATATCGTCGATCTCAAGGCCCTGGCCGAAGCCGCCCACCGACATGGCGTGCCGCTGATCGTCGACAACACCGTTGCCACGCCGATTCTGTGCCGGCCCTTCGAGCACGGCGCCGACATCGTGGTGCACTCGCTGACCAAATACATGGGCGGCCACGGCACCAGCATCGGCGGCATAGTGGTCGACTCGGGCGCCTTCCCCTGGGTCGAACATAAAGAGCGCTTCCCGCTGCTCAATACCCCGGACCCGTCCTACCACGGCGTGACCTACACCGAAGCCTTTGGCCCAGCGGCCTTTATCGGCCGTTGCCGGGTGGTGCCGCTGCGCAACATGGGCGCCGCGCTGTCGCCGTTCAACGCCTTCCTGATTCTGCAGGGGCTGGAGACCCTGGCCCTGCGCATGGAGCGTCATTGCGAGAACGCCCTGAAAGTGGCGATCTACCTGCAGAACCACCCGCAAGTGGCCTGGGTAAAATACGCAGGATTACCCGACCATCCCGAGCATGAACTGGCCCAGCGCTTCACCAGCGGTGCCCCGGCCGGCATCCTGACCTTTGGTATAGATGGCGGCGTGGCGGCCGGCGCGCGCTTTATCGACGCCCTGCAACTGGTGGTGCGCCTGGTGAATATCGGCGACGCCAAGTCGCTGGCCTGCCACCCGGCCTCCACCACCCACCGCCAATTGAATGAAGAGGAGTTACTCAAGGCCGGCGTCAGCCAGGACATGATCCGCCTGTCGATCGGCATCGAGCATATCGACGATATCCTCGCCGACCTTGCCCAGTCGCTGGTCGCTGCCAAAGGCTGAAACCATCCTTGGCTTGATATCCGCAACAAAGCAAACACGACGACTTCATCGCCGACAGATAAGACTGAAACACTCTCTGACTTGATATCCGCGACAAAGACTCCAGATAGAACTGACCCTATCTGGAGTCTTCCATGTCCACGCCACTGACCATCCCCTGTCCGCACTGCAATGGCCTCAATCGCATCCCAACCGAACGCCTGGCGGATACGCCGCGCTGTGGGCGCTGCAAAAATCCACTGCTGCTAAAGCAACCCTTCGAGCTGAACCAAAACAACTTCGCCAGCCAGATCAAGGGCGACCTACCTTTGCTGGTGGATGTCTGGGCCAGTTGGTGCGGCCCCTGCCAAGCCTTTGCGCCGACCTTCCAGCAAGCGGCCGGCGCGCTAGTCGGTCGCTGCCGTTTGGCCAAGCTCGACAGCGAAGCCCATCAACAGCTGTCGGCCCAGCTCGGCATTCGCTCAATCCCCAGCTTGCTGCTGTTCAACAATGGCCAAGAGCAAACCCGCCAGAGTGGCGCCATGGCCTTGCCACAACTGATGGCCTGGTTGCGCCAGCAGGGGATTTGAGCATTTGCGTCAGCCCCGGTGAGCGGCCCGGTCATTGCTCCTGGAGTCAGCACGGCTAGGCTGGAGGGCAACCCCCAGCAGGAGCACGGTATGCCATTCCCCCCCGCAGTCGCCCGACAACTCACCGAAGAGCAGATCGCTTTCGTTAAGCGCAGCAACCTCAAGGCCCTGGTGCTCGAGCCGGGTTTTGTCCGCCTGCAAATGCCGCTGGCCGGCAATCAAAATCACCTTGGCAGCATGTACGCCGGCGCGCTGTTCACCCTGGCGGAGATCCCCGGCGGCGCCCTGTTTATGACCAGCTTCGATGTGACGCGCTTCTACCCAATCGTTAAAGAAATGAACCTGCGCTTTCGCCGTCCGGCCAAGGGCGACATTTGTGTCGAGGCGCGCTTGAGTACCGAACAGATCGAGCAGCTGCAAAACGAGGCGCAAGCCAATGGCAAAGCCGACTATCTGCTGGAGCTGGAGCTCACCGATGCCAATGACGAAGTGGTGGCACTCAGCCGCGGACTCTATCAATTGCGCAAGCACTGACGGATGACCTTGCTCAGCGGGCGAATGGGGGCTATTGGGTAGAGGTTAGGCTTTGCAGTTTTGAGCCAACCACGCCCTTAAGGGAGTAGCGTCATGGCTATCAAACATATTTTAGTTGCCCATGATTTACGCAGCACCGCCGACCTCGCCCTGCGCCGCGCCGCCCAACTGGCACGGCAACACAACGCCCAATTAACCCTGCTGCATGTCAGCGAGCCAGCCCAGTCGGACGCCGAGCGCGAGCGCGCCGAACAACTGCTCGACAGCAGCCTGTGCCGCTTCGCCCCCGTCGGCAGTCAATTGCTGATGCAATCGGGCCGCGCCGCGGAGGTGATTCTCAATGCGACCACCGAACTGGGCGCCGACTTGCTGGTACTCGGCGCCCACCATCAGCGCCACGAATTGTTCAGCGGCACCACCCTCGACCGCATCGCTTGCGGCTGCCATATCCCGCTGCTGCTGGTCTCAATCGACGACGATCAGCCTTATCAGCGCGCACTGGCGGCTCTGAATTTTTCACTGTGCGCCTGCGTAGCCTTCGGCCAGGCTTACCGACTGCTGCCGGCCAGCGCAGAATTGCATGCCCTGCATGTGCTGGAACCCGCACGCGGCTCGGCCGCCGACGCCGAGGAACTGCTCAAGACCCAGCGCCTGTTGTTCGAGCAACTGCTGCTCGACGAAACCCGCAACCTGCCGGCCGGCGGCCCGACGATCACCCACACGGTGGAACCGGGCAATCTGCAGAGCGTGCTGCAAGCCATGATCGGCAGCTATCAACCCCAGTTGCTGGTGCTCGGCTGTCATGGCCGTAGCGTGCTGACGCAAGCGCTGCTGGGCAGTTTGGCGCAACATTACCTGCACCGGGCGCCTTGCGATGTACTGATGGTGCGCTAAACAGCGGCGCCAGTACTAGGTGCACCAGCACCGACCATAGGAGGGTTGCGTTAGATCAAGGCGACGTGCGTAACTTCAGCCAAACTGCCACAACTCACGGAGGAACCTATTTTGTTCAAGCACATCTTGATTGCTCACGACCTCAGTCATCAAGCCGATGTAGCCCTACGCCGCGCCGCGCAATTAGCCAACCAACACCATGCCAGGCTGACCCTGTTGCATGTGGTGGAAAGCCAGCAGTCCGCCAGTGAACTGGCCAGCCTGCGCACCGCTGCCGAACAGGTGCTGGGGCGCCTGGCCAGCTTCAACCACTGCGAGGCCGATGTGCGCCTTGAGCAGGGCAAGCCGAACGAGATCATCCTCAAACTACTCAACGACGAAGATGTTGATCTGCTGGTGCTAGGCGCGCACCACAAGAATCAGCCCGAGCTGTTCAGCGGCACCAACCTCGACCGCCTCGCCCGTTTAAGCACGGTGCCGGTGCTGCTGGCCGTTAATGAAGACGGCCAGCCCTACCGGCAAGCCGTGGTGGCGATAGATTTTTCCTTGTGCGCCTGCAACGCCTTGCAGCACGCCTACCAACTGCTGCCGAGCAGCGCCGAACTGCTGGCGCTGAATATATTCTCGACTAGCAGCCGCTTAGCCAAGCGCGATGCCGAAGAACGCCTGAGCATGCAACGCTTGCTGATTGAGCAACTGATGGCCGACGAGTCCAGTCGCCTGCCAAAAGACGGCCCGCAGTTAAAGCATGAAGTCATGCCTGGCACGCTGTCGGCCAGCCTCGATGAGCTGATCGCCAAACGCCAGCCACAACTGCTGGCCCTCGGCCGGCACAATCGCGGCGTGCTGGCGCAAGCCTTGCTCGGCAGCCTGGCTCAGCACTACCTGAACAAAGCCCCCTGCGACGTGTTGCTGGTGCGCTAAGGGCAACCCGCACTTGCCCGGTGCCGCCTTAGCGGCGGCCGAGCGCCGCAGTTTCTCGGCCGGCTAGGCGTAGCTGTTTTCCAGCAGGTGATAGAGCTCGACAAACTGCTGGGTCAGCTTGTGCTTGGGCTCCAGGAAGATCAGCGGTGTGCAGGCCTGGTGCGACTCGCGCATCTTCACCGAACTGGTCAGATACACCGGCAACACCGGCAAGTCTTCGGCCAGCAACTCGTCGAGCAGCTGCTGCGGCAAGCTGGCCCGCGGCTGGAACTGGTTGACGACAATGCCCTCAACTTCCAGATCTTCGTTGTGATCTTCTTTGATCTCTTCGATCTCGCGCAGCAGGCTGTACAGCGCCTGACGCGAGAAGCTGTCGCAGTCAAAAGGGATCAGGCAGCGATCGGCGGCAATCATCGCCGAGACGGTATAAAAGTTCAGTGCCGGCGGCGTGTCGAGGTAGATCCGGTCGTAATCTTCCGACAGGTCATCGAGCAGTTTGCGCAGCTTGTTGATCTTGTGTTTGGACTCAAGCTTGGGCTGCAAATCCGCCAGCTCCGCCGAAGCGGTCACCACATGCAGGTTTTCGAAGGGAGTTTCATAGATGTCGACCTGGCCTTTCTTCGACAGCAGGCCGGCAGTCAGGCTCTGCTTGAAGAACTCGGCGATGCCCTTGGGCACGTCGTCGCCGGTCAGCCCGGTCAGGTAATGGGTCGAGTTGGCCTGTGCATCGAGGTCGATCAGCAGCGTGCGATAGCCCTGCGAGGCGCTGACCGCCGCGAGGTTGCACGCAATGCTGGATTTACCCACGCCGCCTTTCTGATTAAACACCACGCGTCGCATGCCACACCTCCCTGAGTCATCGAGTAGCCCCGATTCTAAGCAATGCGTGCGGCCAGGGCGAGGTATTAAGCCCACACAGGGGCTTAATACCTTGTCGCGCCGCTAGGCTCAGGACTCTAGATGGTATTGCGCCGAATACTCGTGCACCGCCTCCATAAAGGCACCGGCGTGGGCCGGGTCGACTTCTGGGGTGATGCCGTGGCCGAGGTTGAACACATGGCCGCTGCCCTTGCCGTAGCTGGCCAGGATGCGCGCCACTTCGGCGCGAATCGCCGCCGGCTTGGCGTAGAGCACGGTGGGGTCCATGTTGCCTTGCAGCGCCACGCGGTTGCCAACCCGGCGCCGGGCATCGCCCAAATCGCAGCTCCAATCCAGGCCCAGGGCATCGGCGCCGCTGTCGGCGATCGATTCGAGCCACAGGCCGCCGTTTTTGGTGAACAAAATCACCGGCACCTTGCGGCCCTCGTGCTCGCGGATCAGGCCGCTGACGATCTTGTTCATATAGGCCAGCGAGAACTCCTGGTAAGCCGCCGCCGACAAGTTGCCGCCCCAGGTATCGAAGATCTGCACCGCTTGCGCGCCGGCCAGAATCTGCCCATTCAGGTAGCTGGTCACCGATTGCGCCAGCTTATCGAGCAGCAGATGCATGGTTTGCGGCTCGTCGTAGAGCATCGCCTTGGATTTGCGGAAATCCTTAGAAGAACCGCCTTCGACCATATAGGTGGCCAAGGTCCAAGGGCTACCGGAGAAACCAATCAGCGGCACCCGGCCATTCAGGGCGCTGCGGATGGTGCGCACGGCATTCATCACATAACCCAGGTCTTGCTCCGGGTCGGGAATCGGCAGCGCCTCGACATCGGCCAGGCAGCTGATGACTTTTTTGAAGCGTGGGCCTTCGCCGGTCTCAAAATACAGACCTTGGCCCATGGCATCCGGGATGGTCAGGATGTCGGAGAACAGGATCGCCGCGTCCAGCTGTGGATAGCGGTCCAGCGGCTGCAGGGTGACTTCGCAGGCAAACTCGGGGTTCTGCATCAGCCCCATAAAGTTGCCGGCCTTGGCGCGGCTGGCACGGTACTCCGGCAAGTAACGACCGGCCTGACGCATCATCCACACCGGGGTGACATCCACAGGTTGCTTGAGCAAGGCACGCAGGAAACGGTCGTTCTTCAGGACAGTCATAACGGCATCCGGGATAAAGGTGTGGGTATTGTCGCAAAGCGCAAAAC
Source organism: Pseudomonadales bacterium RIFCSPLOWO2_12_59_9 (assembly GCA_001830395.1). Lineage (GTDB taxonomy): Bacteria > Pseudomonadota > Gammaproteobacteria > Pseudomonadales > Pseudomonadaceae > Aquipseudomonas. The sequence continues at coordinate 8,847 of MHZN01000178.1, forward strand.
AAAAGGCACGGCGAGTGCCGTGCCTTTTATCTATCGAGTTGACTCAGGTCAGCCGCAGAATGGGATAAGTGCAGCGATACCCATCAAGCGTCTGCAGTCGAGTCTTGCGCTAAGCGTCGCGAGCGAAGGTCAGGTAAGGCAAAAACAGGCGAGGAAGCGGAGTTGACTGTAGTCAATGAGCATTCCGAGCCTGTTTCTAACGCAGCATCACCGAGCGCAGCAGCTTAGATTTCCAGATAGTCGAGGATGCCTTCGGCAGCCTGTCGACCTTCGAAAATCGCCGTCACCACCAAGTCAGAACCGCGCACCATATCGCCACCGGCGAAGATTTTCGGGTTGCTGGTTTGATGCTTGAACTGGCCTTGCTCGGGTGCAATCACTCGACCCTGGCTGTCGACCTGGATTTCAAACTGCTCAAACCAGGGCGCCGGGCTTGGCCGGAAACCAAAGGCAATCACCACAGCATCGGCCGGGATGATCTGCTCGGAACCTGGAATCGGCTCAGGGCTGCGGCGGCCACGGGCATCCGGCTCGCCGAGACGAGTCTCAACGACTTTCACGCCTTCCACTTTGTCTTCGCCAACGATGGCGATCGGCTGGCGGTTGTAGAGGAACTTAACGCCTTCTTCCTTGGCGTTCTTAACCTCTTTGCGCGAGCCCGGCATGTTCTCTTCGTCGCGGCGGTAGGCGCAGGTCACCGACTTGGCGCCCTGACGGATCGAGGTGCGGTTGCAATCCATGGCGGTATCGCCACCACCGAGCACCACGATCTTCTTGCCTTTCATGTCGACAAAGTCGGCGGCCGATTTCTCGAACCCGAGGTTGCGATTAACGTTGGCGATCAAGAAATCCAAGGCGTCGTGCACGCCCGGCAAGTCTTCACCGGGGAAGCCGCCCTTCATGTAGGTGTAGGTGCCCATGCCCATAAACACGGCATCGTAGTCGGCGAGCAACTGCTCAATGGTGACGTCCTTGCCTACTTCGGTATTCAGGCGGAACTCGATACCCATGCCGGTGAAGACTTCACGGCGATTACTCAGTACGGTTTTTTCCAGCTTGAATTCTGGAATACCAAAGGTCAGCAAACCGCCAATCTCCGGGTTCTTGTCGAACACCACCGGCTTGACGCCGTTGCGCACCAAGACATCGGCGCAACCCAAGCCCGCAGGCCCGGCACCAATGATCGCGACCTTCTTGCCGGTCGACTTAACCTTGGACATGTCCGGACGCCAGCCCATGGCGAAGGCAGTGTCGGTGATGTACTTCTCCACCGAGCCGATGGTCACTGCGCCAAAACCGTCATTCAGGGTGCAAGCGCCCTCGCACAGACGGTCTTGCGGACAAACGCGGCCGCAGACTTCCGGCAGGGTGTTGGTCTGATGCGCCAGTTCGGCGGCGGCCAGGATATTGCCTTCCGAAACCAGCTTGAGCCAGTTGGGAATGTAGTTGTGCACTGGGCACTTCCACTCGCAATACGGGTTACCGCAGCCCAGGCAGCGGTGCGCCTGATCGGCCGCTTGCGCCGGCTTGAAGGGTTCGTAGATTTCCACGAACTCCTTTTTGCGCTGGCGCAGCAGCTTCTTCTTTGGATCCGCGCGCCCGACTTCGATGAACTGGAAGTCGTTATTTAGACGTTCAGTCATGAACAAAACCTCATTACGTCAGCATTCAGCCTAAGGCTTAACGCTGTAGGCAACTCAACACGGTTATCAGCGCCGGCTCCATTATTGGAGCCCGGCGCCTGTCGCCATTAATTATTGCGGGTTAGCGCGGGTGCTCGAGAGCAAGGAGCCCAGGCTTGCGGCCTTAGGTTTAACCAGCCAGAACTTACGCACGTAATCGTCCAGGTTCTCCAGCAGATTACGACCCCAGGCGCTGTCCGTCTCGCGCACATACTCGGTCAGCACACGCTGCAGATGGCTGCGATGGGCTTCGGTGGCCTCGTTGTTGATCCGCTGCATCTCCACCAACTCATGGTTCACCCGGTCAACAAAGCTGTTGTCCAGGTCCAGCACGTAGGCGAAACCGCCGGTCATGCCCGAACCAAAGTTGTAGCCGGTACGGCCCAACACGCAGACAAAACCGCCGGTCATGTATTCGCAGCAGTGATCGCCAGTGCCTTCAACCACGGTATGGGCACCGGAGTTACGCACGGCAAAACGCTCACCGGCAGTACCCACGGCGAACAACTTGCCGCCGGTGGCGCCATACAGACAGGTGTTGCCGATGATGGCGCTGTCCTGGGTTTTGAACGGGCTGCCAACGGGCGGCACTATCACCAGCTTGCCGCCGGTCATGCCTTTGCCGACGTAGTCGTTGGCATCGCCTTCC